>JAWUWK010000028.1:0-75528 GCA_034111875.1 Gammaproteobacteria bacterium | reverse complement strand
TAAGGTGACAATAGTGAGTATGTTTACATAAAAGGCAAACGAAACCTTGAGGCCATCGCCATTTAAATAATGCTGCTTCACACTGCTCTTCAGTGCCATAGTTGTCGAGAAAATCGAACATACTATAGCCCTTTTGATATTAGATTTTGTTGATTGACATAACGACCTCCAAGTGCACTACTGTTTATAAATAGAGTACTGACTTTTTAATCAGTTATCAATAGCGGAGGTATGTGGCTAATCAGGTTCACTTTTAAAGTTACTTTATTCATGCTCATATGACCGCCGCTATCCGTTTCCATCTCCCCTTCCGCATTATCTAAATACTTATATACAACAGAGTCTCTTCGCCGCCATTTGCAAGAAAAACAGCATATGGCAACTAGACAGAGAGGCCACGAAAGCCTCTTCAAGGTCTACATTGTGAGCCAATTAATATGGAAGCGGCACAACTAGCGGTGAAGATGAGGCGGTAACGCTCAAACCTCCTGCAGAATTCCAGTCATGACCACGAGAGTATTGGCCATCAATGTAGGTCTCATCTGTTTTTTTGCCATAGAATTTGTGAATAATAGAGTGACATAATTTCTGCATATCAAAATAAACCAGTTAGGAAATATGCTAATAAATCCGATATTTTCTCTGCGAAGCGTAAGGAATTGCTTCGCATACTCCCTAATTAAGCTCTAGTTTTAAACGATTGATTTTTTGTTGTACTTGGAACAATCCTAGCTTATCCCAAATAATTTTATTGGCATAAAAATCAATTTGATAATCATTTCTTGGAAGAAGATCCATGCCGAGTAAACCATCAAAAGCTGCCTCACCTTTATGCTCGATAACCAGTACGTTTTTTGAGCTATACTGGTAGGGTCCGAAACTGATTTTATTTAATTGTATTTCCCAACTTTTAATCAACCCTCCACCCGCTACTTGCGCGTACCTTAATTTTTGACTCTTTAGATTAAAACTTTTTAAACGAGTTGTATGTATAACAGTAGAGGAGGCGCCGGTATCTAACAACAAATTAAGCGTTTGTTTTTTTCCCGCATATAAAATTGATACTGGAACGATGACCTGATTATCGGCGATAGCAACATCGGTGGTAAAATCCGCAGTTTTTGCGGTTAAACTTGAAATAGTATTTCTCGTAGTGATGCGCTTAGCATGTAGTTTATTTTCTAATTGATAAAGCCGTAGTTGCTGCTCACTTACTTGCGTAACACTGGGGTTGCGGGTCTTTAATTGACTTCGGTATTTTGCCGGTACTTGCGAGAGCCGATCGACATATATTTTTTTACCTCCACCATTAGTGTATTGATAAATTTCTGCGATTACCGGCATGTGCACAAACACCAGCAGAAAATTTATCATAATTATCAAAAAGTATTTCAAGCTAATATCCTTTTAAAACTGCACATATAATAAACAAGAAGTTTAATAAGATTCACTTTACATAGACACAACATAATATCTTTTTAATCATAATATCTATGCTTACAACTAAACAATGGTTTTAAGTCAGTATTACTAATAGCTGATTTCAAAGTGAATATAGAATGCATAGCATTGATTTTAAAGTGGAATTTTAAATCCTTAGCTTAACCCATAATCAAGAGCTTGTATTCGATGTTACAGTGAAGTTACTGATTCTGGTTATAGATAAGATCGCTGCAGATGTATAGTTTAACTGTCTTAAAATGAGCGCATCCACAGTCCAATAATAATACTTATCTGCTATTTTAGAATTTGCCAAATGTATTTGAATATTGTGACCTAAATATAAACTGTAAAACTCATAGGCAAATACCTCTGATTGGGTTGTTACCTTAAAGTGGCCCAATGCTTTGCACTTATTGTATTACTCCAGCGTTAAGCAAACGTTGTTGCTGATCCTGCATGTGCTCTTTAATTAAACTAGACTCTCTATTTTTGTATTCCACCACAGCCTTTATAAGAGGACAGCTATAATCTGTATCCAAACCTAATTCATCTGTCCAATTTAGCCATCTGCGTTTCAAATTATGTAGATTATCTAGCGGGTTTTCAGTGTAATATTTTTTTAGCACTATTTGAATAAACAAGTCTTCGGTATATTTAAGAATAGCTATTTGCATATCTTCATTATCTGCGAAATGCGAGATAACGCCTATGCGAGACAAGCAAGCCGTCTTGGAGATTTCCCCTATATTAACGCTAAGTAAACCAAAGCGACGTGCATATAGCATACCTTTTTTGAGTATTCTTTCATGCGTTAGTGTACCTTTAATCACTCACTCATCTGTCCATTATTAAATCTTCGAGTAGACAAAAATCAGCGACTTTAGCCAACATCTGCGGGTCTTTCAATATTTTTATATGACCTAAATTTTCAGTGGTATAAAATTCATGCTCGATGTTAGTAAGTAAATTTTTAATCCCCTTATAAGAGCAAGTGAGATCCGTTGTATCGTGCACAAACAAAAAGTTATTATTTATAATGGCAGTGTTTTCGCGAGGAGCCAGCGTTTTCCAGTGTGTGCCCATAAGCGCCGAGACCTGCTCAAGTAAATTGGTTAACATTATTCTGGCGACACCAACACTGGCCACGGCGTGATACATATTTTCAAAAAATAATGCCGGGGCAGAGATAAGAACCACTTTTTTAGTCCCTATCAATTCTGCCGGTTGATTCATTACACCTAGCGCCCCCATAGAATGACCGACAATCGCTTGAGGTGAACAGTTTTCTCGATCTAAATATTCAATCACTTGCCTAGTGCCTTCAATAAAAGCAAACAGATGAGAGTAGTTACCACTAGACTTCCCATGCCCTACTTGATCGAAACTCCATAGCGTAAAACCAGACAATAGTAACTGGTTTATGAGTTGGGTAAAGCGTGTACTGCTGTCACCCCAGCCGTGACAAAGTAAAATATGCTTTTCACAGTGTTGCGTCTTAGGTGAAAACTTATGCAGACAAATATCACCAAAACTGGTGGCTATCACCACAGATTCAGGCTTTACCACAGTGCGCATTTCATAGACGCGACGACTAAAAGGATTGCCCAGTAATTTGCTGGCTAGTTTCATACTTAGGTAGGGAGAGATGACTGTCAGCCAGTGAGTGCCTATGTTCAACACTTTCTTAGTAGGTTTAGGTTTTCGCCGATTAGGTTCAAAGTAAATATCTTTCATTCCGCTCTCAAAATAGCAAAAATAAAAATTATACCACCAAAAAGTATATACGTACTATTACTCTAGCACGCTTATTTTTAGAATTAAGTGGCATCTAAGTAACTCACTGTAGCTGACAATCGCCATTTTTCATCTGAGTTAGGCCCCATTTCAGAGGCCTTAATTAAGGCTAAGCTACTTGCGGCGTTTCGTACCAACTTTTTGGAGGCACGGGCACGCGCATTTTTTCTCACAGCGCTGTGGCATTTCCTGTTGAAGTGACTTCTTCTAAGAGCAAGAAAGCCACTTCAAGTGCCGTTCCTGGGCTTGTGGAAGTAATAATGTACTGGTCTTTTATCACTGGACGATCGACAAACCTAGCACCGGTTTGCTCCAGTTGTTGTTTACGCTTACCACCCTGTTGATGATAGATTGTCGCCTGCTTGCCTTGCAGAATTCCCGCATGACCTAGTGCGAGTGATGACACACAAATACTGGCGATCGGCTTTTTAGCTCGGTTAAAATGCCTTATTACCGTTAAAAACTCTTCACTCAAGGCATCCACATAAAACTCTGAAGGCTAAAAGCCATCGGGAATAGCAGCGCAGCATAATCGTTTAAGTCAATCTCCTTTAATAGTTTAGAGGGCTTGAGCGTCAAACCGAAGGTAGTTTTTAGTTCAAGCTGCAACGCGGCGTCTGGGAGTTCGATAGATTCCTCACCCAGCACTTTTGCCCAGCCCATAACATTGGTAAACGCCTACATTTTTAATGGCTATACGCCATTCGCTAACAACATTTAAATTTTTTTCATTTGAATACATCCCGATTTATTAGATATTTTTAGGTGACTGTTATAAAAAGGTTAAAAATTCTACTCGACAGATTAGCGCAAAGTTTAGTAAGGCTATTTTTGTAAACGCCCTTGGAAACGTTTAATTTCTTCTTCAAGTTGATTAATTTTTTGCTGGTACGGGGCAAAGCTCTCTGCGATTTCCCCTTCGGTAAATCTAGGCTTTATATGCTGCGGACAATTCCAATCAAAGGCCTCAACGGTCAAGATAATACCCCGCTCTAGGGAAGTTTTATACTCGATATCTTGTAACTATTGGATCAATTCAGGCGCCTCTGATTTAGTGACTATTTCAGCACGGGCCCAAATTTTCAATCTGCTCTTTCGCGGGTAATCCATGATGATGAGCGAGACATTACTATTGCTTTGAATATTACCCACACTTAGAGATTGTCTGTTACCTTTAAAATCTGCATAGCCTAGCTGATAATCGGACAATACTTTGAGGAATCCCTTAGGCCCTCCACGGTGTTGCACATAAGGCCAACCACTAGAAGCGACTGATGCCTGATAGAAAAGATCCGTTTGTTGAATAAAATCTTTCACCTCAGGAGGTAATCTTGTCGGTGCTGAATTGAGCTCCATTTTGGCATAATTTTTTCGCGATCCCTGTTCTCTTTGAATGCTATTCACATCATTGGTAAAGGCTATTTCAGTAAAAATTTTTCATAGCATGGCTCCTCATTAAAGGCTGACAGAGATTAGAGATTTTGGAATTTAAATATTTAGAGTAAGGGTATTACTTTTAGCACGAAAGACACGAAGGCATAAACTCTGCGCTTTTTCTGCGCGGGTTAAATATAGATCGCAATGATCTACTACTCCCACAGTACAGTCAGTTACACAGAGACCACACTTGCCTCTTTTATACTCAAACGGCACTTTAACCTCTGCCGCCAAAAGCCCCTCTAATAAAGTTTTTTTGGAGCCTGTAGCAATCACTTTTCCGGACTTTTTCAAAATGATTTCACCCCAAGATCAATATTCAGTATTGATTTACCGAAACTCATGTAGTGAATTTGTCGCACCTGCCAATTGCTTTATAGGATTCGGTCTTTAACTGCTTCTATGATTTTATGGAGTAATAACAAATGAACAAGCTCATCGCTATGCAAGTATTTGTGCAGATCATCGAGAGCGGCAGTTTGACCAGAGCAACGAATGCACTAAATACTTCAGTGCCGACAGTCGTGAGGACATTAGCGGCCCTTGAAAAGCATTTAAACATCAGACTGAAATCGGACGACCCGTAAAACAACCATCACCGAGGAAGGCCAACGCTACCTGCAGCGCTGTCGACGCATTCAATATGAGATTGAACAGTCAGAATTAGAGATAAGCGCCTAGCGGCAGATTAAAAACTTCCGCTTCAGTGGTGTATGGCTCTAATTTTATAACACCCTTAATTGCAAGGTTTCTAAAACAACACCCAAAAGTGAGTATTGAATTATTATTGTCAGAGCAATATATAAATTTAATTGAAGAGAGAAGATGTGGCGATTCGTATTGGGGGTTTAAACGACTTAAATATGGTTGCCAATAAAGTTGACAGTGTTCGCCGGGGGATATGTGCTACCCCAATATTTTTAAATGAAATAGCGGCTATCACACAGCCTAAAGATCTTACTAATTTTCCCTGCATTCATTTCACTGGATTAATAATTGGCATTTTCATCAAGGCAAAAAAATCCATTCGATTCCCATTAAAGGACCCTTTATTGTTAATGATGTGACTTCGGCCTTAAAAATAGTGAAAGAAAATTTGGGATTAGGCATGTTTCTGTCTTATCAAGTAGAGCGAGAACTTGCCAGTGGAGAACTGCGTTTAGTGCTTGAAGATTACGAACCAGGTCCTTTAGATATCAATATCGTTTATTCACACGCAAAACTGATGTCGACGCGCATTCGCTATTTTGTGAATTGGCTAACCTATGAGTTACGCCATCAAAGCTATCATTAAAATGATTTTATTGGTGAACTAGCTCAGAGAATTAGCCGTTTGAACTCAATGCTATAACGCGTTCAATACGGCTAACTCTATGAAGTTAAGGCGAGGTAAAATTAGATGCCAGCTCAAGTGTTAGATATCTTTCTAATCAGTTAGTTGTCAGCAGCTTAACTGCAAGATGCTTGATAAATGGCGGCGATAGAAACATCCATCTTGGCGTCAAAATCGGCGCTTGATTGTTGTGCCGATAAACCTTCAGATAGCGCTCTAGAGAAACTAGCAATCATGCCGCTATTGTCGGTTAACCGTTGATTAGCTTCATCTCTGCTGTAGCCTCCTGAAAGGGCTACGACTTTTGCAACTTTAGGATGAGCTATACACCGCGCGTAGTGATTTCCAACCTCGGGCAAGGTCAGCTTCAACATTACTTCTTGATCTTCATTAAGATTATCTAACTCAGCCATTAATGCGCTTAGTAATAAATCTTCAGCCTGAGCTTTTTGTGGGCAGTAAATATCGATTTCTGGCTCAATGATTGGCATCAGACCCGCGGCAATAATTTGTTTGGCGACAACAAACTGCTGCTCTACAATTGCTTTGATTCCGACCGGATCTGCAAGTTTTATAACCGAGCGCATTTTGGTGCCAAAAATACCTTTTTGACTCGCTTTGGAAAGCAACGCGTCTAATTTAGGCATCGGCTTCATTAATTGCACACCGTTAGCTTCGCCCTCTAAGCCTTTATCGACTTTCAAAAAAGGTACTACGTTTTTTTCTTCCCATAAGTAATCTGCTGTGCTCTTTGTTTCAACCTCTCTATCCATAGTGTTTTCAAATAGAATAGCACCAATCACTCGGTCACCACTAAAGCTTGGACTGGTCATGATTCGCGTGCGCATTTGATGCACCAGCGCATACATGCCCTCTTCATTTGTCCAAGCGCCATCATCTACCCCATAGAGCGCTAAAGCTTTAGGCGTGCTTCCTCCGCTTTGGTCTAATGCTGCGATAAAGCCATTTTGTGATCTGATTTTTTCCAGCTGGTCACTAAAATTTTTCACAATCTATCTCACTGATTTAAGGTATTAAGTAGTTGCACCCAGATTTCAGGCGCGCTCAAAAGAGCAAAAATACACACTGGCAATTATGCCAGAGAACTTGTCATGAAGAAATCACTTGCGCAGCAATTTATTGAGTAGTCATGCTCTGCATAGCATTTGCGCGCAATCCCTCGTCGAAAGAAGCAACACACCAAAATATGTCGCTAAGAAGATTAGACCTCTGCATAAGGACACTATATTTCAGCTAACTAAACAACTGAATTAAACTGGCTTATTAAACGCGAGTCATACTGAACTCTCTAATATTGAAGACTCTAAGTCCAATACCTCTATCTGGCGGCTAACCTGCGAGCTCATAATCAAACAGCTTAGCAGGCTCATCGCTGTAAGCAGATAGTTAAGCGCGATTGCATTCACGCTGCTATACTCGGCCCACCCTCACTAGGCACTAGGCCGGTCATGATAAAAGCAAATTTTTCTCTGCAAAATTTTCGAGACCAACTTGCCAGTTATGAAGCCATGCCACAACTTGTCGCATTGGGCTTTATTTGCGGTATTGGCTGTGGCCTGCTGATCGCACTGTTTAGATTTGCAATTGATACGCCTCTAAGCTTGATACTCACCGGCCATGTGGAGAACTTTGAAAGCCTCAGTCTAGAACAGCGTTTTTTGTTTCCAAGCATCGGCGGACTCGTTTTATCCCTGATGTATACCTATTGGCCGCTGATAAAAAACAAAGTCGGCATAGTACATCTACTAGAAAGGCTGGTGTACCATCAGGGCTATATTTCAGGCAAAAATTTATTAGCCCAATTTCTTGTCGCTGTTGTGGCTCTAGTCAGTGGTCAGTCTGTCGGGCGTGAAGGGCCTGCTATCTATATGGGTGCCAGCTTATCCAGCATGCTTGGACAGGCATTACATATTCCACATAACGCCCAACGGATTTTACTTGCCTGCGGCGCTGCAGCTGCTATTTCGGCGGCGTTTAACACCCCCTTAGCAGGGGTCATTTTTGCTATGGAAGTGATCTTAATTGAATATACGGTCGCCGGTTTCACACCGGTCATTGTCGCCGCGGTTACTAGCTCCTTAATTACCCGCTTAATTTTTTCTTCAGCGCCTCTCTTCGACGTTCCTGCATTTGGAATTCTCAGTTATTCAGAGATTCCTTGGATAATGTTGCTGGGGATTATTATAGGCTTATTAGCCACCCTATTTATCAAACTAATGATTTTTACAAGCCAAAAAATCAGCTGGCCTCTACAACACAAACTGATACTTGCGGGTCTGCTAACAGGCATAGTCGCTATCGCCTACCCACAAGTGATGGGAACGGGATATGACACTATAGAAGATACTTTTTTGGGGAAACTAGATGCTAACGCACTGCTGGGCATTTTAATTGCTAAAGTACTTTTAACACCAATTATTTTAGGCCTGGGGATGCCGGCAGGCCTCATCGGGCCCAGCTTGTTCATAGGCGCTGTGTGCGGCGCTTTATTGGGTATTTACGGTAGTTTTTTTTACCCTACATTGTTTTACAATACTTTCTTTATCCCGACGTCTGTTTCACATATTGGCTTGTACGCTATGCTAGGTATGGGGGCTATGATGGCTGCGGTGTTAAATGCCCCTCTAGCGGCCTTAATAGCCTTGCTTGAGCTCACTTACAACCCACACATAATATTTCCAGCAATGATTGCCATTGTCGTCGCCAACTTTACCAGCCGCTATATTTGCATTACTCCCTCGGCTTTCCTCGCCTCCTTGCAAGCTCAAGGTTTAGATTATCGTTTAGGGCCATTGGAACAAATTTTAACCCGAGCTTCTGTGGCAAAAGCAATGAGTAGAAACTTTCAATTTAGCTACGCAAAGATAACCTATAACCAAGCGAAACGAATGATAGTGCAAAACAGAATGTGGTTTATCATCAAAGATGACGATTTACCTATCTTTATTTTCCCCGCCACTAATCTCGAAAATTTTATGCAATGCAATTTGGTGGAAAAAGATGGCATCGTAGATTTAAATAGGATCCCCGCCGAGCGCTATAAAATAATCAAAGTTAATCTAAAAGTGACCTTGTACGATGCGCTGCAATTGATGAACCAAAATCAAGCTGATTTACTTTGCGTCTATAACCACAGCGATCATCTAATTGGCTTGCTTTCACGCGGCCAAATAAAAAATTACTATGACGATAAACAATATGTCTAGGGATGACACCAAGGTGTTTTTTTAAATCAGATTAGAGCGGGTATAGTCTATATAGCGGTGTTAAAATTTGTGCAAACATCACTGGTGCATCCGAGTTTAACAGAGGATAATGCCCCACCAATACTCATTACCCGTATACATTTAGTTTAAGGATTTCAATCATGTCTCGTTCTGAAGAACTGTTTGCAGCAGCACAGAAACATATACCTGGCGGCGTTAACTCGCCGGTCCGCGCTTTTAATAGTGTCGGCGGCTCTCCTATCTTTTTTAACAGAGGCGAAGGGGCTTACCTTTACGACGAAGACGGACAGAGATACATAGATTATGTGGGCTCTTGGGGACCTATGATTTTAGGCCACGCTTACCAACCTGTTATCGATGCGGTTAAACAAAGTTTAGACAATGGCTTAGGCTTCGGCGCACCGACAGCAGTAGAGACATTACTCGCCGATAAAGTCTGCGAGATCATGCCTTCTATTGAAATGGTTCGCATGGTTAACTCAGGCACTGAAGCGACTATGTCGGCTATTCGTTTAGCCCGCGGCTTTACCCAGCGCGATAAAATCGTTAAATTTGAAGGCTGTTACCACGGCCATAGCGACTCACTGTTAGTTAAAGCAGGCTCTGGGGCATTAACTTTAGGCGAGCCTAATTCTCCCGGCGTACCTGCCGCTATTGCTGAACACACCATAACTTTAGACTTTAATAATTTAGACAGTGTACGCAGCGCTTTTGAAGAGTTGGGCGATCAAATTGCCTGCATTATAGTAGAACCTGTGGCAGGTAACATGAACTGCATTTTACCTGAAGAAGATTTTTTACAAGGACTCAGAGAGATATGTGATCAATATGGCACAGTGTTAATTTTTGACGAAGTAATGACCGGCTTTAGAGTAGCCTTAGGCGGCGCGCAACAAGCTTTTGGTGTTACGCCGGACCTTACTACTCTAGGTAAAATTATTGGTGGTGGTTTACCTGTCGGAGCCTTTGGTGGCAAAAAACACATAATGCAACACATAGCGCCACTGGGGCCAGTTTATCAAGCGGGTACTCTTTCAGGTAACCCACTATCCATGTGTGCCGGACTTACGATGCTCACCGCACTCGCTAATAACCCAAGTATTTATGATGAATTAGCCGCCAAATCGGAGTTTCTAACTCAGGGGCTTGAAGCAGTGGCTGCTGCTGCAGGTATTGGTTTAACTAGTACCTATATTGGGGGCATGTTCGGCATTTTCTTTACCGAGCAAAAACAAGTGACTTGTTTTGCTCAAGCCACGGCTTGTGATACCCAAAGATTCGCTAAATTCTTCCAAGGTATGCTGGCCCAAGGCATATACTTAGCTCCCTCAGCTTATGAAACAGGTTTTATGTCGGCAGCCACCAGCCAGCGAGATATCGAAGAAACGATCGCTGCAGCGGCTAAGGTTTTTAAAACACTCTAATGCAGACACTGAGCTATGTAGTGCTGTCACTGGCCAGCCTATTTGCAGCCATACTGCTGTATCGTCAACCCTATAAGTTAACCCAGCAGAGCAAAATTAACGCCAGCCTGATTGGGTTGAGCTGCATGTTCATTTGTAGTTCGGCAGTACTACCCTTGTTTATAAACCCTGAGGGTGAACAAAGCAGTACCTTGTTGTTGATGCTTGAAAATTTACATCAATTTTTAGCGCTGCCTCTACTCTGCTCAGTCCTGCTCAGTATTAAGTTAGACAGAGCGTTTACTAAAGGCACATGGGGAAGATGGTGTTTGGCGCTTATCGCCAGTTTCGAACTCTGTAGAAGAGCAGAGATAGGTGATTATTATAGCCATGGCATCGCCATTATTTGTCTAGCGATTGTCGCTTTTGGTCTGCTTTATAAGCCAGTAGATACAACCGCTAAGACTTATTTAATTCGCATTCTTGCCCTTATTTGCTTCGGTTCAGCAAACCTAATGTTTAACAATAACGCTCTAATCGATCTCTACTCCAATACTGTCGGCTATAACCTCTCATTAAGTATTGCGTTAATTTTAATCTGTTTAGTGGTTAATAGGTGGCTGGAAACTGAACCCAGGACCTCGCAACCCATACCCTAAACCAGCGCATCGGAGTAAGGATGCGCAATCACCACACTATTGCTCTTGCCGAGTTGTCAGCAGAGGGTGATCAAGCCTAGCGAGGAAAACAGAATTGGCTCAAATACTGATTTTTCGCAATAGATTAGCGCTCAGTAAGACAGACTCCAAACTTGCGCTAACCGAATATCCGACAACTCAACTTTTTTTAGTAACTTTGGGATTTTTGAAAAGCCTCATTAGCCCCTTCTGCATCACCTGATTCAGAGCGAATTTTTGCTAAAGCACTCCACAAACTACGCAATTTTTTACTTTGCCCCGCCGCCACAGCGATGCCTTTCAAAGTCATTTGTTCAGCTTGAATATATTCACCTAAACGCCTGTGAACTTCAGCCAATGATAAATAGACCTCGGGATCGTTAGGCGAGATTCTTAACGCGCGCTCTAAACTAGATTGAGCAGATCTTAAGCTGCCACTATTGGTTTGATATTTTGCGGTATTAAGTAGCGCAACAGTGGCTGGTTTTTGTACTTTCGATGCAACTTCAGGCGCCTTAGATTGACGACTAACGTCACTGTTTATTACCTCGCCACTATTGTTACTGGCTTTAAAGCTGGGTTTTAAATTGAGAGCCGTCACTTCAACTTCAGCGGCTTGTCGTGACGCCGACTGCGAAGTTACTTGACCATTTATCGATCGATCTTCAATCGCCACTTTATTCACACCTGTCACGGAGCAGCCTGTTATCAATAACACAACAACAGCCATGGCGACTAATTTAGCTACTGGGTAAAAATTCGTCATAAAACTTCCTTCACTTTATCTATATAAAATAACATGTCGCCAATCATACCTGTTAACGCTAAGAACAACATCACGGCCCAACAAATTGAATTGCTTTTATAAACTAAAACAATTTAATCACTACTGACTGAATATTGTTTCAAGCCAAGTCTTAGTTTTTTTATCCTCTGACCGACTCTCAATACTGTCAACATTACTCCCTAACCCACAGTCGTAGGCAAAGGGCGGTAGATCTCCTCGCCTAAAAGGGATTCTTTTACTGTACAAACAGTCAGCATCCACACTAAAGCCAGTATTTGGGTCTATATAGCCAAACTCTATACCCTCAGGTATCGGTGGTTTAAAGGGTAATAAAGATTCAGATTTCATATAGGCAGTCCATACACGCAAGGCGCCGGAGGCGCCTGTAAATGGCAGCGAAGTGTTGTCATCTTTACCTAACCAAACAACCGCTAACTTATTGCCAGCAAAGCCAGCGAACCAGCTATCGCGCTGGTCATTACTGGTACCTGTTTTACCCGCAAGGCCCATCTTAGATGGAATTTGCGAGTTGGCATAACGTCCTGAGCCCAATTGCACTACTTGCTGCATGGCGTATTGGAGTTGGTAGACAGATTGAGAGTCTATGACCTGCTTGACTTTAAATGGGTATCTTGACAGCTCGCGGCCATCTTTGTCGGTGACTGTTCGTATCGCCCTAACAGGCATCAAAAAGCCATTGGCGGCAATCGTTTGATACATTCCAGCCACTTCAATGGGTGTCATGCCTTGGGCTCCGAGCAACAGTGATGGGTACTCTTTAATTTCTCGCTCTACTCCCAATTTATGGATAGTGTTAATCACTTTGTCCAGTCCAATCTCTAGACCGAGCCTAGCTGTTGATTGATTGTATGACTTCGCCAGCGCCAGATAATAAGGTACATTACCGTGACTTTTCCTATCAAAATTCCTTGGCTGCCAGGGCTTCCCACCTTTGATTGGCACTGACAACGCCCCATCATCAAGGATACTCGCCAAGGTATAGCCACGTTGCAAACCGGTAAGATAAACCGCGGGTTTAATGAGGGAACCCACTGCCCTTACGGCATCAATTGCACGGTTAAAGCCTTTATATTTAGTTTTTTTACCGCCTATAACAGTTAATACTTCGCCTGTTTGGGGGTTGGTAATTACCATGCTAGCTTCTAGATTAAGGGTCTTTTTAGGGTATTTTTTTTGCAGAGCAAAAAGGCTGCCAGCGAGTGCTTTTTCAGCTTTAGCTTGTGAAATGGGATCCAAACTAGTGAATATTCTCAGACCTTCTGAACTAAGATCTTGTTCATTGTAGCTCTGGTTGAGCTTGCGCCTAACTAAATCTAAGTAGGCAGGGTAAGCTCCCTTGTGCAAACTTTTTTGTTTAACCACACTCAGACTTAATCCAGCATAATATTTATATTGTTTCTGGCTAATATTGCCACTTTCCGCCATCACTTTGAGAACTAAATTACGCCGTTTTTTTGCTCTTTCAGGCCTGCGTCTGGGATCGTAAAAAGACGGGCCTTTTACCATTGCGGCCAGCAGGGCAACTTGATGTAGCTTTAATTCACTGATAGGTCTTGAAAAAAAGTACTGAGAGGCTAAGCCGAATCCATGGATGGCCCTAGCACCTTCTTGGCCTAAATAGACTTCATTCAAATAGGCTTCAAGGATTTCATCTTTGCTGTAACGAAAATCTAAAACGATTGCCATGGGCATTTCGATCAATTTACGAATCAATGTTCTCTCAGACGTCAGGTAGAAATTTTTAATCAACTGTTGGGTTAATGTACTACCACCTTGAACAAAGCGCCCGACTTTGAGATTCACCCACATCGCTCTTGCGATGCCTTTCGGAGATATCCCAAAATGATCGTAGTAACTTCTATCTTCTATCGCAATCAGGGCCGAGACCAAACCTTCAGGGGCTTGTGAAAGTCTAATAAGGTCTCTATCTTCATTGTTTTTAGGGTAGATACCCCCAATTAAGATAGGTTCCAGCCGAGAAATAGATATTGGGCTATTGTCAGCTGAAATAATTTTACTAATTGCCCCATTGGCAAAGCTAATAGTGAGCTGTTGTGATACTTCACTGCCGTCTACAAATTCAAAGCCTCGCGTATAAACTTTGACTCTAGTCGCAGCGATCTCAACTTGTCCGGGGTTACTCGCTTTCTTGACAAAACGATAGCCTAGGCCTTTGAGTTCAATCTTAAGTTCAGCAATACTGAGTTCTAGACCGACATATAGGTTTAGTGGCCTAGCGTATACTTTTGCTGGTATTGACCAGCGTTTTCCCTCAAATTTTTCACGAATTTGCGCATCGAAATAAAACAGAGCAATACTGGCAAATATAACTACAATTAAACTTAATTTTAAACAAAAATAAATAATCCAACGCCAAATATTCAGTCGTTTACGAGCTTTTATAGGCGTTTTTTTTCGTGTGCTCTTTGCTTTAGCTTTATATCGAGGCGGCATAGGTAATTGTTATCAATGTTAGATTAAGGCTATTGTACAATCCCCAGAAACAGCTTTATAGAGCTGAGACTGTTTTTCTAGTATAATCGACGCCCCAACAGAGAAATCGCATGATTTTTTGTTTAATAGGCACAATTAATAGGTTTATATGTTACCTAGTTTCATTCAAGCACTTAAAAACCCAGCCTGTTATCCTCATCCAGTGACTACTGAGATCAGCATCATAGAGACACAAGTTTCATGGGTGCTGCTAACCGGTGAATTTGCATATAAAATCAAAAAACAACTGAACTTTGGCTTTTTAGATTTTTCTACTCTTGAAAAAAGACTTTTTTACTGCGAGGAAGAATTACGTTTAAACCAACGTTTAGCCCCTGACATCTACCAAGCGGTGGTGGCCATTTCAGGCACCGCGGAAAGACCCATCATTGCTCTGAACGACCATCGATTCGGTGATCTTACTCTGGGTGATGAGGTTATAATAGACACTGAATCTACTACCCTTGCAGCAGTTTTAGAATACGCCGTGCGCATGCAACAGTTTGATCCAAATGCCGGTTTAAATGATTTGCTGCAACAAAATAAATTTGACCCTTCATGGATTGAGGCACTGGCTGAACAGTTGGCTAAATTTCATTTGACGCTACCGACAGTTACTACGAATAGCCCTTGGGGTGAACCTGATAACATTTGGCAACTGGTATCGGATAACTTCCTCCATACTCTGGATTTTTACTCTGACAGTGAAGATCTTGCAAAGCTAAAGTTACTCTACACGCAGATTACTCAAGAGCACACTGCGCTTACTCAAGTGTTTAAAGAGCGCCGTAAACTAGGCTTTGTAAGGGAATGCCATGGCGATTTACACTTAGGTAACGTCACCTATTTTCAAAATCAAGTCCGCCTATTTGATTGTATTGAATTCAACCTGCAATTCAGATGGCTAGATACTTGCTCTGATTTGGCGTTTTTGCTGATGGATCTAGAAGCCAACAACAAAGCGGCTTGGGCTAACCTGACCTTAAACCGTTATTTAGAAAAAACCGGTGACTATCAGTGTTTACAGCTACTCAACTTTTATAAAAGTTTCAGATCTATGGTACGGGCAAAAGTAGCCACACTGGGTAACCAAGCGAATGATCAGACCTTTAAAAAGTATTTATACTTAACACAATCCTACCAAGAACAAAGCCCACCTGCGATTTACTTGATGCACGGACTCTCTGGCACTGGCAAAAGCTATTTGAGTCACAAAATGATTAAAGCCATAAATGCGATCAGAATCAGATCGGAAATTGAGCGAGACCGAATCTATAAAGAGCTACAGAGAAAAGGTAAAAAACTTGAGTTACACAGCCCAGAAGTCAATTCACGTTTGTCTCACCACTTGATTAAATTAACCGAACAACTGCTTTCGATGGGGTACAAAGTTATTGTTGATGGGACATTTCTCAAACAGCACTTTAGACAGAAATATCTTCGCCTCGCAGCGAAACACAATGTCCCAATAAAAATCATTAGCTGTCAATGCAATTATAACTTAATGCAAGCGCGTCTTAAAAAAGCAATTCGAACGGAGTCAATTACCAGAGATCGCTCGCTGCAAAGACTCGCTTTACAAGCTTCAGATCAACAGCTTCTAAGCCAAGATGAAATACCCTTTCAACATAAAGTAGACACTGATGACGACCAGGCAATAGACAGATTCTTAATTGAACTTAAGAGCCAATAATCACTTAAAAAATAGCGCTTATAAATAAGCGCGATAATTCTAGTGACGTTTACTCAGCTCAGTAAGTCTTCACTATTTAAACCATTACTTTCAATTATACTTCTAAGCTTTTTAAGAGCCTCTACTTGGATTTGTCTAACCCGTTCACGTGTAAGACCTATTTCTTTACCCACTTCTTCCAGGGTGCTTATGTCATGGCCTCTCAAACCAAAGCGTCTACCTAAGACATCAGCATGCTTTTCTGGTAAGTCATCTAACCAACGATCTAAGCTATCGCTAAGATTATTCATTTGCAACATGATACTGGGATCAAAACTATCATGAGCCGCGACGGTCTCAACTACCGTCTTTTCAGAACCTGCGATTGGCAGATCAATAGACACAACTTTCACATTTAAACCGAGAATTTTTTCAACATTAGAAACTGGTTTTTCCACAGCCTCTGCAATTTGCTCAAAGCTAGGTTCATGGTCTAACTTTTGCGTCAGTTGTCGCTCAGCACGCAGATAAACGTTGAGCTCTTTAACGATATGAATAGGCAACCTAATCGTCCGCGTTTGATTCATAATAGCGCGTTCGATCGTCTGTCTAATCCACCAAGTGGCATAGGTAGAAAAACGAAAGCCGAGCTCAGGATCAAATTTTTCAACGCCGCGAATTAGCCCTAAATTACCTTCTTCGATTAAATCGAGTAAAGAGAGACCACGGTTTACGTAGCGTTTGGATATTTTAACAACTAAACGTAAGTTACTTTCAATCATCCGCTTGCGTGATTTTGTGCAGCCTTGTAACGAAAGTCGTGAAAAGTATACTTCTTCTTGGGCTGAAAGAAGCGGCGATAAGCCAATTTCATTCAAATAGAGCTGGGTGTTATCGAAACTTTTTTCTTTCATTAAATCACGATGAGACTGGCTACCACGACCACGCTTATAGGCTTCAACTTTGGGCACAGCATCCAAGCTAATTTCTGCATCTACAGAGTCCACATCGAATGAACCCTTCATCATTAATTGGGATTGAATTTCACTGGTAAAACAAGCTTCTTGAGTATCTTTTTTCAACACGTCCATGTTAATAACCCTTAGTCAAAAGATTTAAAGCCAATCCATAGCTACTTTTCCGGTAAATATTTTATTGGATTGACAGGTTTTCCGTCCTTTCTTATTTCAAAATGCAGGACTGTTTTTGTAGTTCCACTACTACCTATTTCGGCAATTTTCTCCCCAGCTTTAATAAAACTTTTCTCTTTAATGAATATTACACTATTGTGCGCATAGGCACTCAAAAACTCTTCTGAGTGTTTGATAATGATTAAATTTCCATAACCAATGATGCCATTCCCAGCATACACAACAATGCCAGACGCCGCGGCATAAACACTCTCACCTAGTCTGCCGCTTAAATCTAATCCTTTGTTTTCATTGCTAAATTCTTTGACAACCTTACCTTTTGCTGGCCATTGCCAGCGAATATTGGACTGTCTTATGGGGGCTCCTTTTTTAGTAATATTTATTTTTCTTTCGTTTGATTTTTTTTGCCTAGCTGGGGCCTTTTTAGGTGCTTTTTTGATCTTTTTAATCGTTTCAATAGTCGTAGAAGTTTTTTTAATGACACTTTTATCAGACGATTTATTCGCAATATTTATTTTTTCAGCTAAATTAGATCTATTTTTAATGACTGAATCAGATAAATTAATTTTTATCACTTGACCTTGGTATATTGTATAATCGCCAGATATAGCATTAAAATCGGCTAGCGCTTTAAAATTATGTCCATATTTCCAGGCTATAGAATATAAGGTATCGCCTAATTTGACTTTGTATGTTTTCGCGGAGGAGTTGGAGGGTGGTCTATTGAGTCTGACTTTATATGCTGAATCTGAACTTGCACTAGACAAATCTCTGACTGGTGCATATCCCGTAGAACAGCTAACAAGTATCATTAGAGCAGAAATGAATAGAGTTATCTTACCCTTACATAAATAAACCATTAATATTTTTATAGCGATCCCCAAGCGTTACTGGCACATTTATACGGCATTTAAATAATTTCAATCTTCGTCTAACAATTCAAGTCATGTTGTTGGATAGTTTATTCACCTGTGAATGCTATTTTTTAGAACTGACCAGCCAACGTTAAAATACCCGTTGAAATCTTTAGCGATTAACTTTTTCTAATATCAACACTAATCCAGCACCGACGAGAGCAAACACACAAGCCGACAGAACATAACTATCCGACCCTGTCATTTGTTGGTAAATAAATGGCGATATATTTTGCTGTTGATCCGCTACTTGTTCACCGTTGCTGTTAATCCGCGTTGTCAGAGTTTCTTTCCATGGCCACACTTTGTTTAATGAACCTAGCAGAATACCGGTTAATAGTGCCATCGTAATATTTTTAAAACGATCAAACAAGCAATTCAATAGTTTTGAAAAACACAGTAACCCGGCGACGCAGCCAGCGACAAACACCATTAAGATGAGGACATCAAAACGTTGAATAGCAGACAGTATATAACTGTACATGCCCAATAATAATAAAATGAACGACCCCGATATACCAGGTAATATCATCGCGCAAATAGCCAACATGCCTGCGAAAAATACGTTGAGAAAATTAGGCTCTAACACGGATGCAGTAATGGTTGTCAGTAAGTAGGAAGTTATACCACCTACTACAAAAACGCTAATGCTTGATATATTCCAACTATCAATACTTTTGGCTAGGACGATGGTTGAGGCACAAATCAAACCGAAGAAAAAGCCCCAGATCATTTGCGGGTACTGTGCGAGAAGATAAAGCACTAGATTAGATAATAGTGCAATACTACAAAGCATACCTGACAACAAAGTACTCAGGAAATTGCCATTGATATATAACCAAAATGCACTCAATCCCTGTTTAAATAAAACCTGCAATGCCTGAGGACCCAACTTACTCAAGGTTTGAATAAGCTCCTGATAAATACCGCTGATAAAAGCCACAGTACCTCCCGAAACTCCCGGAACCGCATCCGCAGCTCCCATCATAGTGCCTTTAAGGAAGAGCGTAAAATAATCTTTGTGAGTGCGTTTCAAAAAAACCTCTACTATCAATCAAATGTATTATACAAGCTATGTAACGCTCGTATTACCTAAGGTAGCCGATATTCATTTAACTCTCTCTAGACTTCATTACATTGGAGAGTGACAAGTGTTTGCGATTAATTGAAAGCGTTTTATGACCCTAACGAATAGCGGTATAAACTTAATAACTAAGTTCAACAGGACCCGCACTGCTAACTGATAACCCCCGCTAATAAAGGCACAAAATTAACCCCTTCAACCACTTTTGTTTCAAAGTGTTTCTGCGCTTTTTTATTAATCACTTTCAATTGTTGATTTTGAGTACCGCCAACCGGTATAACTAAAGTCCCTCCAACCGCTAATTGCTCTAAAAGCTCTGCCGGTACTTCATCTGGGGCCGCGGTTACTAAAATAGCATCATAAGGTGCATATTCTGCTAACCCCATGCCTCCATCGGTATGCTGCAAGATAACATTATTGGCGTGGAGGGCTTGCAATCTGAGTTTAGCTTTATCTTGTAGAGGCTTAATTCGCTCTACAGAGATGACGCTTTCGACTAATTGAGAAAGTATGGCCGTTTGATAGCCTGAACCCGTACCTACTTCCAAAACCTTAGTTAAAGGCTTCTTAGCTAACAGTAACTCGGTCATTTTGGCGACGATGTAGGGCTGGGATATCGTTTGATTATAGCCTATCGGTAATGCATTGTTTTGATAGGCACCGTGGGCTAATGCCTCGTCAATAAAAATATGTCTCGGAGTATTTTTGATAGCATTCAATACCGCGACAGAATTAATTCCCTGCGCTTTTAAACTGTCTACTAACCTATCTCTCGCTCTTTGCGACGTCATGCCACTGCCGCGCAAATCAAATTGCTCAGCCACTAATCACTCTCCAACCATTCTTCTACATTATTCATTTGAGCATAATGCGTCATATCAAAGTGCACTGGAGTAATTGAGACATAGCCTTGTTCAATCGCATAAAAATCGGTTCCCGGGCCATTATCAATAGCAGTGCCAACGCCCGCAATCCAATGTTTAACAACGCCGCGAGGATCTATGCATTCTACAGGCAATTGTGATACGGATCGGTGACCGAGTCTCGTCACATGTATCCCTTTTATCTGTTCAATAGGTAAATCTGGCACATTTACATTTAAGACGGTTCTTGGGGCAACTTTTAATGATTTAAGCTTATTGACTAAATCTTTGGCTATTATGGCACCTGTTTTATAATGTTCAGGATGCGTGTTGGCCATAGAGATGGCTATCCCAGGCAAACCTAATGTTCTGCCTTCCATTGCAGCCGCAACTGTTCCAGAATAGAGCACATCGTCGCCTAAGTTTGCCCCTGCATTGATTCCAGAAACAACCACTTCAGGTACTATCCCGAATGTGCCTGCAACCCCCAAGTTTACACAATCGGTTGGGGTGCCATCTATACTAATAAAACCACTTCTATGCTGGTAAGAACTTAAAGGCTTATTTAATGTTAGTGCATTACTTGCCGCTGATCGATTGCGATCTGGTGCTATCACTTGGACTTTAGCCACCGTTTTCAAATATTCTGCGAGTATAATAATGCCCGGAGCCTTAACACCATCATCATTGGATACTAATATTTGCATCATGTTTTGGCACTCGCGTTGTTATAATCACATAACTCTCTTAAAACACTCGTTGCAAAACTACCTGGAGGTAAATCAAAAGAAATTTTCCAAATGCCTGGAGCATTGCACTGTGCTTGTAAATCACCTGGTATAATGCGAATTGAACGCCGCTCTTGCTTTAAACCTATAGATTCCAAGCACTGAGTAATTTCTCTATAGGGGTCGAGTAAACCCAACTCCCAATCTAACGCATCACTTTGTGTAACAGATCTGCCGCGACCCCACATGGGACCCGTTAAATGGAGATCACCCTGTAACATCCGCCGATGAATTTGTATCAGATCATCCGCCACGAAATGGCTATTAGTTCCCTCTAACATGACCACATCTCCTGGCATAATCTGTTGCCAGCGATTTTGGGATAGCCGATGAGATAATACATAATTAAAAAACCAAGAGCGCACGGCAGAAATATACAGACCTCTTTTACTCCGATTTTTTTCTTTGAACTGTTCTTTGAGCATGGCGATACCGCGACTTAAATTCCCCCCTGCGATACCAAAACGCTGTTCACCAAAATAGTTAGGTACACCCTTTTCGACTAGGCTTAACCGTTGTGCAAAGTACTTATCATCGCTAACATTTTTCAGAACAATGCTAAATCTATTGCCTTTTAGCGCTCCCAGTCTAAGCTTTCTGCTGTGTTTGCGTATTTCTAGTATTTTAATGCTCTCTGTATTGAAATTTTCAACGCTGATGTCCATTATCCCTGGAAGACAAACACTGAACCACTGTTGTGTAATTGCATGCCGATCTTTTTTACCTGCGTAGCCTATTTCTTTAGTGGATACATCGAAAAAACTGGCTAATTGTTTTGCTACCCAATCCGTATTTTCACCATTCTTGCGTATGTTGAAATACCAATGCTCACCTTCTCCATCTGGTTCAAAAGCCGGTATTTCAGTCACTTGAAAATCTTCATTACAAACTCTAATAGCGGCGCTGCAAGTGGGCTTCGCGTATAAGTACTGATAGTTAGTTGGATAATCCTGCATATTGCCCTTTTTGCATCACACTAAAAACATTTTATTTTGTGGTATCGATTAGTTGGTAGAAAGTTTCATCAGGTTTCACCATCCCCAGTTCACTTCTCGCACGCTCTTCAATAGCACTTAAGCCTTGACGCAAATCTTTTACCTCGGCTTCCAGCTGGTGATTGCGTAACAGTAGTTTGTCATTGTGAGTACTTTGCAGTTCAATGGCTTGGCGCAGTGAAGCGAGCTCAATTAAATTAGCTTCGCCAAACCACATGCGGTACTGCAATAATCCAAGTAAAGTTAACAGGGATAAGAGTAAAACTCGATACATTTCATTACCAATAAACAATTTATTTCACCTCGCGCTAGGAGGCTGTCAGACTTGCACGATAGCAGCGAGTGAAATGATATTTAAACCTGTTTTTCGATCTTTTTATGCAACAATCTGATATCTCACACTAGATTAAGGATAGGTTCAACAGGCTTTAAATGTAAAGCCTTTAAAGTGTAAAAACCAATAAAACGGAGCATAAGCTCCCTAAGTATCTAGGCGAATTAAGGCTGTCTATTGACCTGAATCAGCGAGCAAGACATTGGCCATTTCACACTCTAGTTCAAACTGACTGACCTTTAATTTCAGACAGGCCATTGTAAACCGCTTTATCACCTAGCTCTTCTTCAATCCTGATCAGCCTGTTGTATTTAGCAATACGATCTGAACGTGATAGCGAACCTGTTTTTATTTGACCGGCGGCGGTACCTACCGCAAGATCAGCGATAGTCGTGTCTTCTGTCTCACCTGATCGATGAGAAATGACGACCGTAAAACCAGCATCTTTGGCCATGTTAATAGCATCTAGCGTCTCGGATAGAGAACCTATTTGATTAAACTTGATTAAAATTGAGTTGCCAATATTTTCGTCTATTCCGCGTTTCAAAATTTTAGTATTGGTGACAAATAAGTCGTCGCCAACTAACTGTACTTTATCACCAATTTTTTCAGTCAAGGTTGCCCACCCCTTCCAGTCAGATTCATCCATGCCATCTTCGATTGACAAGATAGGATAATTAGCCGCTAAGTTTGCCAAATAATCTGCAAAACCATTGGAATCGAATGATTTACTGTCGCCTGTTAAATGGTAAATTCCCTCTGAATAGAATTCAGACGCCGCACAATCCAGAGCTAAAGTCACATCAACGCCTAATTCATAACCCGCATTAGCAACCGCTTCTTTGATCACTACTAGTGCTTCCTCATTCGACGATAGGTTGGGCGCAAAACCACCTTCATCACCGACTGCGGTGTTTAAGCCGCGTGCCGACAATACGGCTTTTAGCGCATGGAAAATCTCAGCGCCACAACGCAAGGCTTCTGTAAAACTATCAAAGTTCACTGGCTGAACCATAAACTCCTGAATATCAACATTATTATCAGCATGCTCGCCACCGTTAATGATATTCATCATAGGTACTGGCAGAGAGTAAACCCCTGAAGTATTGTTCAGGTCAGCGATATGCGCGTACAGAGGCACTTGTTTGTAAACAGCCGCCGCTTTCGCCGCCGCAAGAGATACAGCTAGAATAGCATTGGCTCCTAAGGTTTCTTTGTTTTCTGTACCATCTAATGCGAGCATTTTATTATCTAGCGCACGCTGATCTAGCGCAGACATACCGATTAAAGCCTCGCTAATGGGACCATTGACTGCAGCGACTGCTTTGAGCACACCTTTACCTAAATATCGAGACTTATCGCCATCCCTTAATTCTAACGCTTCTCTAGACCCAGTAGATGCACCAGAGGGCGCACATGCCGTTCCAAATGAACCATTATCTAAGGTTACATCAGCTTCAATCGTCGGATTCCCTCTAGAATCTAAAATTTCTCTAGCTTTGATCTTCGCTATAAGCGCCATTTCTTACTCCTTGGTTAACTGCTCTTTAGGCGGTTAAAAATTAGATTTATCTCTGTGCGTTTTACTTGTCTGCTTGGCATCATCCAGAGGCGCAATGCGCGACTAATCGGCAAGCTAATTCGCCGATCATCCTATTAATAGAAGCTCTTTGGCATCTTATTGATTACTCTAACCTGATTCAGGTCTAATAATAAGGTATTGGCCTAAGTATAAATATTGACTCATTGGTCTTTCAAAAAAAATAAAGAAGCCTATAGCTCCTTTATTTTACAATGGATATTAGACTTCACTTTGCCGCTTTTGCTCAGCCAGTGCCGCTTTAATAAAGCCTGTAAACAAGCCGTGCCCGTCTCGTGGAGAGGAGGTGAACTCAGGATGGAACTGACAAGCCACAAACCAAGGGTGATCTGCAACCTCAACCACTTCTACTAATTCACCATCGGCTGAACGTCCAGCGACGACTAATCCAGCTTGTTCCAACTCTGATACATAATTGTTATTCACTTCAAAACGGTGGCGGTGACGTTCAACAATTTCTGTTTTTCCGTAAGACTCAGCAGTAGTCGATCCAGCCTTAAGATGACATACTTGGGCGCCTAAACGCATAGTACCACCAAGGTCTGTATCATGATCACGAGTTTCTATTTTACCTTCACTGTCGATCCACTCTGTGATCAAACCTATCACTGGATGCTTAGCATCTTTAACAAACTCGGTTGAGTTGGCCTCTTCAATACCCGCCACATTGCGCGCGAACTCAATCACAGCGGCCTGCATTCCAAGGCAAATACCTAGGTAAGGCACTTTATTTTCACGCGCATATTTTACAGCGGCTATTTTTCCTTCTACGCCACGTTCTCCAAAACCACCAGGGACCAGTATCGCACTCGCACCTACTAATGCCTCGATACCATCACGTTCAATCCGCTCAGAGTCTATATAATCGATTTTAACTTTCTTGCGAAGTTTAATGCCTGCATGTGAGATGGCCTCTATCAGCGATTTATAGGCTTCTAGTAACTCCATATACTTGCCGACCATGGCTATACGTACTTCACCTTGTGGGTTTAAATGCGCGTCGGCGACTCTTGTCCACTCTGACAAATCAGCTTGTGGCGCGTCTATTGCGAACCTCTCTACCACAATATCATCTAAATTTTGCTCCCACAGGGTTTGTGGAATATTATAAATAGTATTGGCATCGGGTAACGCGATCACAGCACGCTCTTCAACGTTAGTAAACAACGACAGTTTACGCCGAGAATCATCGGGGATTTCGTGATCGGATCGGCATACCAGAATATCAGGCTGGATGCCTATTGAGCGCATTTCTTTAACCGAATGCTGTGTCGGCTTTGTCTTAGATTCACCTGCGGTTGCGATGTAAGGCACTAATGCTAAATGCATGAATAAGGTACGGTTGTAGCCTAATTCAGCACGCATTTGACGAATAGCCTCCAAAAAGGGCTGAGACTCTATGTCACCTACCGTTCCACCGACTTCCACCAATGCGATATCAACCCCTTTCGAACCTTTTATCACCCGTCGTTTTATTTCATCGGTAATATGCGGAATAACTTGTACAGTCCCCCCCAAATAGTCCCCACGGCGCTCTTTGTTAAGCACGTGTTGATACACCCGACCCGCCGTGAAATTGTTACTTTTTTTCATGGTGGTACGAATAAATCTTTCGTAGTGCCCCAAGTCTAAATCTGTTTCAGCACCATCTTCGGTAACAAACACTTCACCGTGCTGAAATGGGCTCATAGTTCCTGGGTCAACGTTAATGTAGGGATCTAATTTGAGCATCGTGACCTTGAGACCACGCGCTTCTAAAATGGCGGCAAGAGAAGCTGCTGCTATGCCTTTGCCCAATGAGGACACAACACCGCCTGTGACGAAAATATAACGCGTCATGAAGAACCTGTTTTGATTAAATGTGGAGGAGAAAAAACACTGCTTAGATGGCTTTATAGCTTATCAAAATACAGATTATTCCTCAATCACAATGGTTGCCAATCTAAATAAAAATTAGCTTTATTTCGCGTTTTTTGAAACCAACCTTCACAAATACATACACCGGGAATCGCTACAATTTCATCTCGGTACATCAGCAGCGGCCAATTATCTCTTTGCCAAGGCGGTATATTGTGTTCCTGGAAAATTTTTTTTAATTTTTTACGGGGTCGATTAACTGGGGTAACCCACATGCCATCAACTCTATTTTGCAAATACATACCCTCAATAAAACTGACACCCCGCTCACTTGGAAGCAATTTGAGGCAACCTTGGAGTAGTGAATATTGATGCTGTTTACTTTGCAATTCTGGCCAAGGCTCAGATTGCTGAAGTTTAAAGAGATACAGTTGCTGTTTGAAACGTCTGAGCTGATACTCTCCCAATTGACAGTATGCTCGACTATCAATTCGACTATCTATCACTTCATATATAATACGTTGCTGCTCTTTGCGGGTAATCACTCTGCCAATCAAACTGCTTAACCAATGGCGCAACAATGCGGTTGCTTTAGGTTCTCGAATCCGTTTCCAAGCGCCTAGATCAAGGTAGTGCTCAGTGCTTATTTTCGCTACATCAGCCATTAAATATTCAGATAACACTTGCTGCTCTTGAGTCAGCAATTGTGACGATAAGCTAATTTGCTCGCAGGCTTTAGGCCAGTGTTCTACTAAAGGCGCCAACACTTGATGACGAATAAAATTTCTATCATAATCTGTCGATTGATTACTCGGATCATCCACCCACTCCAACTGTGCTTGCACAGCATAGTCCAACAAATTATTTTTTGTTGCTGTCAACAGCGGTCTAAGCAAACGTCCATTGGCAATATCTCGCATCAAGGGCATACCAGACAAACCTTTAGCACCCGCACCACGAATTAATCTAAACAGTAACGTTTCGACTTGATCGTTGGCATGATGACCTAACAACAGACAATCACCGGCCTCTAAAAACGTTGAGAAACACGCGTAACGCGCATCCCGGAGTATTTTTTCTGAGTGGCCTAAAGGAGAGAGGGTAAAAGGAAAAAAAGCCACATCGCGCTGATCGCATTGCGCTTGACAAAATGCTTGCCATTGGTTGGCTGAGTTTTGTTGCTGATGATTTACATGTAGCGCGACTATTTCAGTAGACTCAACCGGGTCAATAGTTTGAACTGGCTTAAAAGTCTCAACGAGATCAATAGAATCAAAAGCTACCTCGGCGGCTAACATGCGTTTCGCCAGGTCCAGAGTAACCATTGAATCTAAACCACCGCTGAGGGCTATCACCCATCGTTTAACAGCTGACTGACGATGAGCAGCCTGACACTGCTGAAAAAAAAGCTGGCTGACTTGCATTTAGTTAGCTCTTAATCGGCGTTTAAACCATAGGACATAAGACGTTCATATCTCTGTTCTAGCAACGCGTCATCAGACAAGTTCTCGAGGGCATTTAAAGCCTTGATTAGTTCAGTACGCAAATTATTTGCCAATTCGACTGGGTTACGGTGCGCCCCGCCTAATGGTTCTGCGATCACTTTATCCACCAAACCTAGCTCTAGCAGGCGATCTGAAGTCACGCCCATCACTTTGGCAGCTTCTGAGGCTTTGTCGGCACTTTTCCATAGAATAGAAGCGCAGCCTTCAGGAGAGATAACCGAGTAAGTAGAATATTGCAACATCATTAACGTATCGCATACACCAACCGCGAGGGCCCCACCGGAACCACCTTCTCCTATCACGGTAGAGATAATAGGTGTTTTCAAGTGTGACATTTTCGCCAAGTTGAAAGCAATGGCTTCACTTTGGCCACGCTCTTCAGCCCCAATTCCCGGATAGGCGCCAGGAGTGTCAATAAAGGTAATGATTGGCATTTTAAAACGCTCAGCCATTTCCATCACACGCAATGCCTTTCGATAACCCTCAGGTCTTGGCATACCAAAGTTACGCTTAACTTTTTCTTTAATATCACGGCCTTTTTGATGGCCGATAACGACGACTGGTCTGCCCGATAACTTAGCCATACCGCAAACCAGTGCGGCATCATCGGCATAGTGCCGATCACCGTGGATTTCTTCGAAGTCATCGAGTAGATAGTTGATATAATCTAACGTGTAGGGCCGCAGCGGGTGTCGCGCGATCTGCTGGACTTGCCAAGCAGATAAGTCATTAAATATTTTTTTAGTTAAAGCCTTGCTCTTTTCTTCTAAATTAGCCAGTTCATTGGCTATGTTGATTTCAGTGTTCTCACCAACTAGTCTTAACTCTTCAATTTTTGTTTCCAGTTTAGCGATGGGTTGCTCAAACTCTAAATAGTTAGGATTCATCTGCTTTTATTCCGCTCTTAATACCAAATTAACGGTCAATATTACCGCTCTGTTAAGCAGATAACTAGCTAAAGCTGAAAAATTCAGCTTTAAATTAGATAACCGCACATAATACCATGTTTTAATTAGAAAAAATCATCTGAAGCATCTAGCTTAGGCCGCTAAATATAAGTCAGTTTTGCGGCGTCTTGACCAAATAGCTCATTCAAGGCGATCAACAAATCATCATTCGCCTCTACCTGCCAATGTCTACCTAGATTGATTATGCCACTGGCATCATCCATATGGTAGTCAAGTGCCAACTGTATGCCTGATTCTTGCTTATATTGCTCCAGTAATTTAGCCATATCCGTGACTTTTCTACCGGAAAAACTCTGCTTTGAACAAGTCACTTGTATTGATTGTGCATATTGGGCTCTCGCCTGGGCAATACTCAACAACCTATTCGCTCTCACTTTAATACCACCGGAGTAATCATCATGGGATATTTCACCTTCCATTATAACCACTGTGTCTTTTTTAATGGTATCCCTATGCTTTTCGAAAACATCACCGAACAAGGTCACTTCAATCCGCGCAGAGCGATCATCTAAAGTAATGAAACATAAATTATCACCTTTTTTAGTTTTCATCACTCGTTGATCGACAATCAGCCCCGCTATTTTTTGGATTGCTCCTCTGGCAGGTGTTACTTCGCTAATTTTTTTACTGATAATATGCTTAAGCTCAGTTTCATATTGGTCAATAGGATGACCCGTTAAATACAAACCTAAAGTTTCCAGCTCTCCCTTGAGACGCTCTCTATCAGTCCAATTTCTGACCCCAAGATTCTCTTCGAAGGGATCTCGAGCTTGCTCCTGATCATCGGCGCCAAATAAATCAAACATACCAGAATTTTGGTTGTGGTCACTTTGATCTGCAGCTTTCAACGCATCACTTATTGAGGCCATCATGACCGCGCGGGTTGGACCTAACCCATCCATAGCACCGCTGCGAATCAAGCCCTCTAATACGCGTTTATTGAGCTTTTTAGCCCCTACTCGATCACAAAATTCGTACATATCTTGGAATTTACCGGCCGTGTTTCGCGCATCTATTATCGCCTCTATAGGCCCTTCCCCCACGCCTTTTATAGCCCCTAAACCATAATTTATTTTGCCTTCAGGATCTACCGTAAATTTATAATCACCTGTTTGAACACTTGGTAGCGCCGGGGCAATAGCCATTTTGCGGCACTCTTCTACAAACACGACGACTTTTTCAGTGGTTTGCATATCCGCCGACATTACGGCAGCCATGAAAGGCGCGGGATAATGAGTTTTTAACCAGGCAGTTTGATAGGAAACCAGCGCGTAAGCAGCAGAGTGGGATTTGTTAAAACCATAACCTGCAAACTTTTCAACTAAGTCAAATATATTCCCAGCCAATCCTTGGTCTATCGATCTCTGTTCACAACCTGAGAGAAAAGCACCGCGCATTTTTGCCATTTCTTCCGGCTTTTTCTTACCCATCGCACGGCGCAACATGTCTGCGCCACCTAAGGTAAAACCCGCCATGACTTGAGCAATTTGCATAATTTGCTCTTGATATAAAATAATTCCGTAAGTGGGCTCGAGCACTGGCTTTAGAATATCGAGTTGATAATCGGCGTGTGGCCATGCCATTTCTGCCCGACCATGCTTACGGTTGATAAAGTCATCGACCATGCCCGACTGCAATGGCCCCGGCCTGAATAGGGCCACTAAGGCAACGATATCTTCGAAGCGACTTGGCAATAATTTTGATACTAGGTCTTTCATACCACTGGATTCGAGCTGAAATACGGCGGTGGTTTCAGCCGTTTTTAGCATATCAAAAGTCTGCTGGTCTTCCAGATCTATCAATGTAATATCGAGTTCTGGTTGAGCATTTTCTCGGCGCTTAGCATTGATGGTTTTAAGCGTCCAATCAATAATAGTTAAAGTGCGCAAGCCTAGAAAGTCAAACTTAACGAGCCCTGCTTCTTCAACATCGTTTTTATCAAATTGCGTGACCAAGCCATGTCCCTGGGCATCACACAATGTCGCCGCAAAATCGGTGAGCTTAGTAGGGGCAATAACCACCCCACCGGCATGCTTACCTGTGCCGCGGACTGTCCCCTCTAACTTCAAGGCCATATCCATGATTTCCTGGGCCTCTTCGCTGCCTTTAACAAAGGCCGCCAGCGCAGGTTCAATTTCTAGCGCTTTGCTGAGCGTAATACCCACTTCAAAAGGAATCAATTTAGATAATTTATCCGCTAAGCCAAAGGCTTTTCCCTGGACTCTAGCAACATCGCGTACCACGGCTTTGGCTGCCATAGTTCCGAAAGTAACAATTTGCGATACGGCATCACGGCCATAAGTTCTAGCGACATAATCGATCACTTTGTCACGGTTATCCATGCAAAAATCTATATCGAAATCAGGCATCGAAACCCGTTCTGGATTGAGGAAACGCTCGAACAGTAAATCATATTCAAGGGGGTCCAAATCAGTTATTTTTTGTGCGTAGGCAATCAGAGAGCCCGCACCCGAACCACGCCCAGGGCCAACCGGAATATCATTATCTTTTGCCCATTTAATGAAATCCATTACGATCAAGAAGTAACCAGGAAAACCCATTTGGATGGTGATTTCTAACTCAAATTCCAAGCGCTCATAATATGCTTGACGTTTCGCGTCGTACTCAGGGTCCAATTTATCAAGCAAAACCGCAAGGCGTTCTTCGAGTCCTGTTATCGAGACATCACGGAAAAAATCATCCATAGTCACACCATCTGGAATCGGATATTTAGGCAGATAATAGGTGCCTAAGTCGATTTCAATATTGCAACGCTGAGCGATAACTAGGGTATTTTCAATTGCCGAAGGTATATCTGAAAACAGCTTGCACATCTGTTCGCCACTTCTAAAATACTGCTGATCGCTGTAATCTCTTGGTCTTTTGGGATCTTCCAATACTCGCGATTGATTGATACAAACACGTGCTTCATGAGCATCAAAATCGGCTGAATTAACAAACATGACATCGTTAGTAGCCACCACAGGGCAGCCCATTTTTGCTGCGAGCGAAACGCTCTTTTCAACTATTTCATTCTCACCCGGGCGACCCGTTCGATGTAACTCTATATAAAAGCGATCATTGAATGCCTGCATCCAACCGTCAAGTAAACGTTCCGCTAGTACATTATCAACCAGTAACGCTTTGCCTACCTCCCCTCTGCCTGCACAAGAGAGCGCAATCAAGCCTTCGGGCTGTGCGATCAACCAACTTTTCTTGATCAGCACTTTATCCAGTACAAAATTCTGTCCTTGCTCATAACCCTTAGAAATTAGCTCCATAAGATTGCGATAGCCCAGTGCGTTTTGAGCTAACAAGGTGATACTAAAAGGTGCATGCTGAAGGTCGTCATCTACAACCAGTAAATCTGCGCCACAGATAGGCTTAATGCCCGCCGAAATCGCCGCCTTATAAAACTTTACGAGGGCAAATAAATTGACATGATCAGTCACTGCGACAGCGGGCATTCCTGCATCTTTAGCTGCCGCTACTAAGGCTTTAACACGACAGAGTCCGTCTACCACGGAATATTCTGTGTGGGTACGAAGATGAATGAAAGAATGGGTCATAGATAGTCTGTTTCCGCGCTGCAATAAGATAGTTTACTAAATTAATAATGCTTTTACGGGCTTAAAACTCTTTCTATGCTCAGGCAAAATGCCGAACTGAATTAATGCCGCAAAGTGCTCTTTAGTTGGATACCCTTTGTGGCGATCAAAGCCATACTCAGGGTGTTTTTGATGTAGCATGTACATTTCTTTATCGCGTGTGACTTTTGCAACAATTGAAGCCGCACTAATCGCGGCCACTTTAGCATCCCCTTTTATAATAGCCTCACAAGGATAGCTGATATCAGGGCAGCGATTCCCGTCAACTAATACAATTCCAGGTGTAACATTAAGTGTTTCAATTGCCCGTTTCATGGCTAACATACTGGCGTTTAATATATTCAATTGGTCAATTTCTTCGACAGATGCCCTCCCTACTCCATAAGCGAGCGCACCTTCAATAATTTGTCGATAGAGAAAATTACGTTTTTGTTCGCTCAATTTTTTCGAGTCGGCCAAACCTTGAATTGGCGTATTCGGATCTAATATCACCGCGGCTGCGACGACATCACCGATCAAAGGACCGCGTCCGACCTCATCACAACCTGCCATTATCCTATTTTTAGCGTATTCTAAATCTTGCATTTGTTTAGCCACAGACCTCAGTTACTTGACGCTAATAAATCCGCAACAGATTTAGCGGCTAATTCATTAGCGGGCAAATTAAGCTGTATAAAAATTTCACGAAATTTCTTTTTTTGGTAATCACACCGTGTCTGATCCGTCAATGCTTTATCCAATTCAATCAACAATTGCTCAGGACTTGCTCTATCTTGTATTAGTTCGGGCACGAGCATTTCATTAGCCAACAAATTGGGTAGAGAGATAAACTTAGCTTTAATAATGCGCGAATAAATAACATGGGTGAATGTTGCCATTTTATAGGCTACGACCATCGGCTTGCCTAAAAGAGCTGCTTCCAGCGTTGCGGTGCCCGATGCGATCAAAATAGCGTCAGCCGCTGCCATCGCTGTTCTCGATTGCTTCATCAAAACCGTCACTGGTAGTTTTGTTGCTACTTTTAGAGAGTCGGCAATTTCATCATAACGGTATTGATTAGACGCGGGGATAACAAACTCTACTTTTGGATGTTTTTCAAGCAATAAACCGGCTGTTTTCAAAAAAAGTGGCAGTAAATATTTGGTTTCACTGCTACGACTGCCAGGTAATATGGCGACGACTTTTGTTTGATGACTGAAACCTAATTCAGTTTTAGCGTCAGTCGTTTGGTAGTTTTGATCTATAACCTCGGCTAATGGGTGCCCGACAAAAGCCAGCTTTTGTGCCGTTTTTAAATAGTATTTTTGCTCAAAAGGGAACAATGTCAGCAGCAAATCTGCGGCTTTTTTGATTTTATATATTCGCTTTGGCTTCCACGCCCATACTGAGGGACTGACGTAATGAACGGTTAAAATCCCGGCATTTTTCAATGCTAGCTCTATCGTTAAATTAAAATCGGGTGCATCTATACCAATAAATACATGGGGAGGATTTTTAATAAACTCATCAATTAGCTGTCTACGCAGCAATAATAACGAAGGTAGCCGACCTAAAACTTCAACAAAGCCCATCACTGAGAGTTGTTCCATAGGCGCTTTTGAGATAAGTCCTTGGGCTAACATTAAATCACCACCAATACCGTAAAATTCGATATCGGTATATCGCTGCTTCAGCGCTTGTATTAGCCCAGCACCTAAAATATCTCCGGAGGCTTCTCCCGCTATGATCGCAACTTTGAGTGTTGGCACTATCGAATAATACCCCGTGTAGAATTTTTTAAGGTTTCAATCAAAATTTCAATTTGTGGTGTTTCTAGACATAGAGATTCTAGTTCTAAAATCGCCGCATCAATCGTTAACTGCTGTCTAAAAACTATCTTATAAGCGCGTTTTATATTGGTTACTGCCGTATTTGAGTAGCCTAAACGTTTTAAACCTTCGCTATTGATACCATAGGGTTTAGCCGGGTTCCCGCTGCTCATAACAAAGGCAGGAATATCTTTTAAAATAACCGTCCCTGCACCACACATAGCCGATTGCCCTATATGACAGAATTGATGCACTGCCGTAAAACCACCTAATATAGCGCGATCAGCAATCACCACATGGCCGGCTGCAGCACTATTATTCGCCATAATGATATCATCGCCAAGCACACAATCGTGAGCAACATGAACGTTGACCATGAACAAATTTCGACTGCCAATGCGCGTCACCGCTGCATCTTGTAGTGTTCCTCTATGAATGGTACAGCTCTCTCGAAATACGTTATTGTCACCTATTTCCAGAAAGGTTGTTTCGCCTTGATATTTTTTGTCTTGGCAGTCCTCACCAATTGAGCAAAATTGAAAAATCTGATTATTAGCGCCTAATTTAGACCCTCCTTTAATGACTACGTGGGAGGCTATTGATGTTCCTGAACCTATTTCAACACCCGCACCTATAGTAGTCCAAGGTCCGACACTTACTCCTTCACCTATGACAGCACAAGGATCAATAATGGCGCTGGGATGGATCAATGAACTAGATTCTATCAATGTCTGTGTCCTATTTATCTATCAGCGCAGAGAATTGTGGCAGAACTAACCAATTTTCCGTCTACTTCTGCTTTCACGTCAAATTTCCATATACCGCGCTTCTCTGAAACAATTTTGGCAAATAAGTCTAATTTATCGCCTGGTACCACAGGTTTCTTAAAACGTAGCTTATCCGATCCTACAAAATAATAGATTGAACCATCTTGGGGTGTTTTACCCATGGTCTTAAAACCTAAGATGCCAGCTGACTGTGCCATCGCCTCGACTATCAACACGCCCGGCATAACCGGCATATCAGGAAAATGTCCATTAAAAAAAGGTTCATTTATAGTCACATTTTTATAAGCATGGATAGATTCTCCGAGCGTCAAATCGACCACTCGATCAACTAATAAAAAAGGGTAGCGGTGGGGTAAATATTCACGTATTTGATTGACGTCCATCATTCTCGTTTGCCTAAATCCTGATTTAAAGAAATGTTTTTCATTTCATTTTCCAATTTTTTAAGACGCTTTGCAATTTTTTCTAAGTTGCGAAACCTGACCACATTACGTTTCCAACTCTGGTGTTTTTCTATACCTGTGCCCGAAGAATAGACGCCTGGCTCTTTAATGGAATGGCTGACTAAGCTCATCGCCGTAATATGGGTATCTGACGTAATCGTTAAATGACCTGTAACACCACTTAAGCCGGCGATTGTACAGTTATCGCCGATATCAGTACTACCGGCAATAGCAGTACAACCAGCAATAGCAGTATGCTTTCCAAGTGAAACATTGTGAGCAATGTGTACTTGATTATCTAACTTCACACCATCGCCAATCAGCGTCGGAGACAGCGCACCACGATCAATGGTTGAAGAGGCACCTATTTCAACCTGATTGCCAATACGCACACCGGCGAGCTGGTAAATTTTTTGCCAACCTATTGCCGCTTTTGCAAACCCGAAGCCATCGGCACCAACTACCGCACAAGAGTGAACGATACAGTCTTCACCCAACTTTACATCTTGATACAAAGTAACGTTTGCCTCCAAACGACTGCGATTACCCAGCACACAATGATCGCCAATAACGCTATTAGGACCTACATAGCAAGCATCGCCAATTCGCACATTTTCGCCAATCACCACCCCATGACACAACTGTGCTGTATTTGAAATAACCGCTGATACCGAAACTTGAGCGCTGTCAGCAACATTAGCCCTGACAGTATCACGCCAGTCAAACCAGCGACTTATTTTGGCAAACGATAAATAGGGATCTGCAACCACTAATGCAGTCGTGGTCACCGCTTCTAAATCTTGTTTTCTGACGAGAACCGCAGATGCTCGGCAATTCGGCAATTCGGGCAAATATTTAGCCTGATCACAAAAACTTAAATCTCCTTCTCTCGCCTCATGCAAGGATGATATTTGGCTAATAAGCACATTTTCATCGCCAATAATGTCAGCATCTAAAAAAAGCGCAATTTGCGAGACATCGAACACATTAAACCTCTTGAGTATAGCGGTTAAAAAGTACCACCTAAGGTAAAATCAAAGTTTCTCTCTTCATCTCCATCTTTTTTGTTGAGCAGTGTTGCATAGGAAAATGTGAGCGGCCCTAGGGGAGTGATCCAAGTAAAACCTATACCGGTGGAATATTTCAAATCATCGATATTCACACCTTCATTGCAGCGTGAAGAGACATTACCTTTTAAACAATCTGTAGTGTATACACCACCAAAATCAACGAACAGCGAAGTACGGTATTTCTTAGGATCATTCAAACCAACCATTGGAAAGACTAAATCAAGCCCGCCGGTGACCATCACATTACCGCCTATAGGGTCATCAAGGCTATCTCTAGGCCCTAAAGAGTAGGATGAAACACCACGCATTGAACCGATACCACCGGAAAAATAATTTTTAAAGAACGGGAACTCTTCATCGCCAAGTTTATTGGCATAGCCAATATTACCTCTGGCGCCAATCAGCCATTTCTCACTTTCCTCTAGCGGCTTAATCCAAGAGCCCTTGTATGCTAGACGATAGTAGCTCAAATCACTGCCGGGTATAGACACTTCAAAACTTACCGTTTGCTTACGACCGCTAGTTGGAAACAAACTACGATTCATTCGATTTTCATTCCAATAGAATGTCGCATTGGTATTGGTGAAATTGTCACCGTTAGCATTGATATAATTAGTCACTTCTGCACTAGTGATATCATTGGGTTCAACTTTGACTTTTTCAGCACCAAATCTTACGGAAAGTCGCTGAAATTCATTAATTGGATAACCGAAAGTTACCCCAGCACCGTATGCATCAATTTTGTACTTACTCGACGAATTCTCATCAAAATCTTCATTGCGTAAGAACACATCGAAACCGCGGCTTACGCCATCGACGGTATAGAACGGATTCGTGTAATCAATACTAATTTCTTTTTTTGAATCCGACTTGGTAAAATTAGCACTAACTCTATTGCCTGTGCCCAAGAAATTCTCTTGACTGACACCAAAATCGAGAATCACCTTCTCTGTCTGTGAAAAACCAAGACTGGCAGTGAAATTACCTGACGCTTGTTCTTGGACCGTTAGATCAACATCAATTTGATCATCGGTACCTGGTACCGGTGTCGTGGATATGTCTACCTGAGAAAAGTAGCCTGATCTATCTAAGCTCTGTTTTGATTTAGTAATATTTTCGCTTGATGCAATAGCCGCTTCCATTTGCTGCATTTGACGGCGAATAACCAAGTCAGCGGTTCTCTCATTACCTTTTATATTGATACGGCGCACATAGGTACGTTTACCAGGTCTTAAAAAGAAATCAATATCAACCTTATTCTCATCAACTTTATTAGGCACGGGTTGAATATCAGCAAACATGTATCCACTATTACCTAACACTGTGACCATAGCCTCTCGCGAATCACTCAGCATTTGCCGAGAAAAAGCATTACCCGTCTTGATTTTAACGGCATTCTTTAGGTCTAACTCAGACACAACCAAAGGTCCTTTAAGACGTATTTTGCCGACCGTAAACTTTGCACCCTCAGACACATTAATACTAATAAAAACACTACGCTTATCGGGTGAAATAGAGACTTGGGTTGAGCTCACTTTGAAGTCAATATAACCACGATCCAAATAGTGAGAGCGCATACGTTCAATATCAGCCGACAGTCTCTCCCTGGAGTATCGGTCTTTTTTACTGATCCAAGACCACATAGAAGAGAGGCTAGATTGAAATAAATCTTTTAGCTCATCATCGGCAAACACGCTATTGCCGACAATATTGATATGGTTAATAAGCGCAATTCTACCCTCAGTGATATTAATATTCACTGCCACTCTATTGCCGCTAATAGCTTCTATTTCAGTTTCAATTTTAGCATTGTAACGCCCTTGAGAGGCATAAACATTCTGCAGATCAGTTTTGATTTTAAGCAGTGCAGAACGTTTGAATACCACCCCTTCTTTTAGGCCAGATGCTTGCAATCCATCTAACAAGCTCTCTGTCTTTAAGACTTTGTTACCTTTAAGGCGAATTTTACTCACCGCCGGACGCTCAATTATCTTCAAAACAAGAACATTAGCGGCCCTTTCCACTTCGATATTCTGGAAGTAACCCGAGCGATATAAACGTTTCACAGCCGCGCTCAGTGAAGGCTGTGTTACTATATCACCTGAACTGATGGGGAAATTTCTAAAGACAATACTCGGCTCAATATGCTGCATGCCCTGTAGTCGAATATCTTTCACTGTAAAGGCGGGAAATGCTGCCCAGGCAAGATTGGCCCAGAACAAAAAACCAAGTAGTAATCCTAACTGTTTTTTCATGAAATCCTTCTTTTTTTAAGTAGCTTGATGCCAGCCATTAAGCTGCCTATTACAAACGCATTACATCGTTAAACATTGCTATCGCCATTATACTAAAAAGCAACGCCATACCAATTCTTAAACCTATTCCCTGAAATCTTTCTGATACAGGTTTACCTTTAATCACCTCAATCACGTAATAAAACAAATGCCCTCCATCCAACATAGGAATCGGTAGCAAGTTCAAAATACCTAAACTAATACTTAGGTAAGCGAGAAAACTAACATAAGATTCAAAGCCAGATTCGGCGCTTTGGCTAGCCACTTGAGCGATGGTGATTGGCCCACTCAAATTTTTAACTGAGATGATACCCTCAATCATTTTTTTGATTGAGTCTAACGTCAGTTTGATCATCTGCCAGGTTTTATTCAACGCTGCAATAAACCCATCTACAACACTTAACTGCTGATTGCGAAGCATCTCTGCTGGCCAGGGAGGAGAAACCACTCCCGCGCCGATAAAACCTACAACTCGGCCAGATTCTAGCGTTTTTTGTGCAGGAGTAATAGAAATTTCTACGATGGAGTTGTTTCGTTCAACAGAAAATTTTAACAGTTTCTCAGGCGAGGCCTGCACTGTCTCAACCAGCGCTCGCCAAGTCGATACGGACTGACCGGTAATAGCAACCACTTTATCACCTGGTTTTAATCCCGCCAACTCTGCACGTCCATTTTTTGAAAGCGTCGAAAATACCGGAGTGACTTGTGGTCTATAAGGCACTATCCCCATAGCAATAATCGGACTTTGCTTGTCTAGATCAAATTGCCATTGCGACAGATTAAGCTGATAATCTCGAACACTAAAAGGTTGGTGACTCTCACCGCCTTTAACTTGCATATGCATAGTACCAGTTTCGCCGATACGACTTGCCAGAGCTAAATTAACCGCTTGCCAAGAGCCAACTTCGCGCCCATCAATTGCGATTATTTCACCGTTGACAGGCAAACTTGCGTGCTGAGCCACTGAATCTTTTGACACGGCACCAATTACCGGCACAACAGAATTAACACCGCTAACAAACACCAGCCAATACGCAAGCACGGCAAAAATCAAATTGATTAAAGGGCCAGCAGCCACTATCGCTATGCGCTGGTAAACAGTTTTATTATTAAAGGCCCTATGTTTTTCGTGTTCAGGCACATCATTTTCGCGCTCATCGAGCATTTTCACATAGCCGCCTAAAGGAATAAGCGCCAAAGCAAACTCTGTGCCTTGCCTATCTGTCTTTGAAAAAAATACTTTGCCGAAACCGACAGAAAACCTGAGCACTTTCACCCCACATAATCTGGCGACAATAAAATGTCCCCATTCATGGATAGTGACTAAAATGCCTAAAGTAACAACAAATGCTAATACTGTTTGAATAAAATCCAACTAAATCACCGTTAACCACTCAATGCCTTTAAGGCCGATTAAAAATAGTGGCGCCGCCGCCATTAAACTATCAATTCTATCCAGCACCCCGCCATGGCCAGGCAATAATTTACCGCTGTCTTTAAGATTAGCATTGCGCTTCAACATACTTTCTAATAAATCACCTAATACAGAAACCATAGAAACGAGCGCGCCAAGTACCAGTAAATAAATCACATGAGTGATCGGCATATTTTGCACCAAAGCAAACAAAGTAGCAGTTATAGAAGCGGCTAATACGCCACCGAAGAAACCTTCTACTGTTTTGCCCGGACTCACATTAGGGGCTAATTTATGTTTGCCAAAATTCTTGCCGGCAATATAGGCTCCTATATCCGCAGCCCACACTAACAATAAGATAAGTAACAACCAGCTGTTTTCATTCGGCAACTGTTTTAATTGCAACAAACTCCACCATGTTGTGCTCAGTAATATCAAGCACAAAGCGACACCAACGGTTCTGTTTGCCCAAAGGCCTTTAGTGGGAAAACGCCTCACCCAGATAAAGGCCGCCAACCAGGTAGTCATCACTAGCGGCATAATAACGACATAGGCTTCTGTAAAAAAACAAAACCATATCGTCACCAACAAAACAGCGGTCGCAAGCACTAATACACTGCGCCCTATGCCACTTTTTATCTCCAGGAACGGCCCCCATTCCCACGCGCCAACCAACATGATTGCCGCTACAAAAAATGCTACTCCGATCATGGGTAACAAGAATATCCCAAATATGACAATGGGAGCTAAAATACAGGCGGTTATTATTCTTTGTTTAAGCACCCTACTTTTCCTCTAACTGCTCACTTGTCCTTCCAAATCGTCTCTCCCTGCATGTGAAATCTTTTATCGCTTCCACTAAGTGCTGTTTTTTAAAATCGGGCCATAGACAATCCACAAAATGATATTCTGTGTAAGCCATCTGCCACACTAAAAAATTACTAATACGACTTTCACCACCAGTGCGAATACATAAGTCTGGCTTTGCTTGATCGGCCAAACTAACGTACTGATTAAATAGAGATGCGTCCAATTCTTCTGGGGTGTGCTTGCCACTCAAACAATCTTCTGCAAACTGTTTCGCCGCTTGTACAATATCCCATTGACCACCATAGTTAGCGGCAATGTTGAGCTGTAATCCGTCATTTTTTTCAGTTAACTGCTCTGCCGCTAAAATCCGCTGTTGCAATGCCCCACTAAAGCGACTCTTATCACCGATCACCCGCAATCGAATGTTATTTTGATGCAATTTCTTGGTTTCACGATCGAGTGCAAAACCAAACAACTCCATTAAACCTTTTACCTCAAGCGCAGGCCGCTTCCAGTTTTCCGTACTAAAAGCAAACAAACTTAAAGATTCCACACCCAGCTCAACGCAGCCTTCTATCACACTGCGTACACTTTTAACCGCTGATTTGTGTCCAGCCAAACTCGGCAGAAAACGTTTTTTAGCCCAGCGATTATTACCATCCATGATAATAGCAATATGGCGCGGCATGTTTTCATCTGCGGATAATTTTAAATCTGCCAATAAACTCATAGTGTATAAATGCAAACCTTTTCATAGCTGATATTAACCTCAACAGTAAGATGAGATATCTACATTATTATATTTCCATTAGATCAGTTTCTTTTTTCTCGAGAAGCACATCAATCTGAGCAACGTATTTATTCGTCAGCGATTGAACTTTATCTTGTGATTTACGATCTTCATCTTCAGAAATTTCTTTTTCTTTGAGTAGATCCTTAATCAGACTATTAGCGTCTCTTCTCGCGTTGCGCACAGAGACCTTGCCATTTTCAGCTTCCGCCCTTGCCTGACGAATAAAACCTTTTCGGGTCTCTTCGGTGAGCGCCGGCATAGGCACACGAATTCTCTCGCCGGAAGTAGCCGGATTCAGACCCAGTGACGACTTCATAATAGCTTTTTCGATTGCGGGCACCATGGGCTTTTCCCAAGGCACTATCGCAAGCGTACGTGCATCTTCAACAGAAATATTAGCTACTTGCGACAATGGTACAGACGACCCATAGTAATCGACTGTCACTGTATCTAAAATACTCGGATGCGCTCGACCTGTACGAATTTTTTTAAAGTTTTCAATCAGTGCGTCAGTGCTTTTTTTCATACGCCCATCAACATCTTGCAGAATCTCATTCAGCATACTTTTCTCCTGTGTATTCTTCGCTACTAATCAGCGTCCCCTCAGTATTTCCCATCACCAAGCTGACCAATGCCCCTGGTCGATTCATATTAAATACTTGAATAGGCATATCATGATCTCTTGTTAAACAAATCGCTGTCAAATCCATTACTTCTAGCTGTTTCTCCAACAATTCATCGAAACCCAAATGTAAGTAGCGCTTAGCGCTACTATCTTTCATTGGATCAGCGGTATACACGCCATCAACTTTAGTCGCCTTTAATACTATATCTGCGTCAACTTCTATACCTCTTAAACAGGCGGCTGTATCAGTGGTGAAAAACGGATTACCTGTACCTGCTGCAAAGATTACCACATCACCTTGACCTAAGTAACGCATTGCGTGACGACGATCATAATGGTCAACAACACCACTCATTGGGATTGATGACATGACTCTTGTGGTTATATTGGCACGCTCCAGTGAATCTCTTAATGCCAGAGAATTCATCACTGTTGCCAACATACCCATGTGGTCTCCGGTAACACGATCTAAACCATTGGCGCTCAATGCAGCCCCTCTGAATAGATTACCACCGCCTATTACAATCCCGACTTGTACACCAATACCAATCAGCTGCCCAATTTCCAGTGACATTCTGTCTAACACTTTAGGATCTATTCCAAAACTCTCTTCGCCCGTTAACGCTTCACCACTGAGTTTTAGCAGAATTCGCTTATATTGAGACAGTCTCTTATTTGTTGCTGTGGCCATTAATTTTCTCCGAATAATCTGCTTAAAAAACCTAATTAGCGCCTATTATCTAACGGTAACAGATACCTTTTCTCAAACCAATCTACCTTTGCATAAACATTGGCTATTTGCAGGCTGAGAACCTTCATTCTAGTGGCGCAGATACAAAAAAGCGCATGTCGCTATAATAGCCACATGCGCTTGAAAAAACAGCATTTATTAACTTTTTAGCTGTGCTGCCACTTCTGTTGCAAAGTCTACTTCTGCAACTTCAATACCTTCGCCAACTTCCAGACGAACAAAGCTGACAACAGCGCCGCCAGCCGCTTTAACCATAGCCCCTACTTTCTGCTCTGGATTTTTAACGAAAGCTTGCTCTACCAAACTGTTTTCAGAAAGGAACTTACTGATACGACCAATCACCATTTTTTCGGCGATTTCAACAGGCTTACTCGCCATATCCGGTTGTGCCATAATGATGTCTTTCTCTTTTTGGACTTCATCGGCAGGCATATCGTCTTTATTAACAACACGTGGGTTAGTTGCACTGACATGCATGGCAACATCTTTAGCCACTTCACCGCTAGCACCCGTTACTGAAACCAGCGCGGCAATACGGTTGTTCGAATGAACATACGCACCTACCGCCTCACCTTCTACCAGTGAAATACGGCGCAGGCTAATATTTTCGCCTATTTTTTGTACTAGTGCATCACGCGCAGCAACCCTTTCATCTGTCATAATTGCCGCCACGTCTGTGGTCTTAGCAGCAAATGCAGCTTCTGTAATAGATTGCGCAAATTTTAAGAAATTTTCTTCACGGGCAGCAAAGTCAGTTTCAGAGTTAACTTCAACCAACACTCCGTATGAACCATCATCGGCAATTTTCGCTAGCACAACACCATCTGCCGCTGTACGACCTGCTTTTTTAGCCGCTTTCATTCCAGATGACTTACGCAATTCTTCAATTGCCTTTTCAACGTCACCATCTACCGCTTTCAGTGCTTTTTTACACTCAAGCATACCCAGACCGGTACGATCACGCAGTTCTTTTACCAACTTAGCTGAAACAGCCATTTTCTCGCCCCTTTGATTGCATCCAATCAACATTCAAAAAAAAGGGAGCGAGGCTCCCCTTTTAAATCAAACAACTAAATTTATAGCTTCAAACAAACAAAAGATTTGCTTATTCTACTTCAACAAATTCGTTTTTATCACCCGCAGCAACTTCAGAACCTTCAGTGCAAGCGTCTGCCATAGAACCTACGTAAATCTGAATCGCGCGCAGTGCATCGTCGTTTCCAGGAATCACATAATCAACACCGTCAGGGTTACTGTTAGTATCGACAATACCGATAACTGGAATACCCAATTTGTTAGCTTCGTTGATAGCAATACGTTCATGATCTACATCGACAACGAAAAGCGCGTCAGGAAGCCCGCCCATTTCTTTGATACCACCGATAGAACGCTCTAGCTTTTCCATTTCACGCTGACGCATTAACGCTTCTTTTTTAGTCAGCTGAGTAAAAGTTCCATCATCGGCTTGTGATTCAAGCTCACGAAGACGCCGAATAGACTGGCGGATTGTCTTGTAGTTTGTCAACATGCCACCTAACCAGCGGTGGTTTACGTAAGGCATACCCGCACGACGCGCTTCTTCTTTAATGATTTTGCTCGCTGCACGCTTAGTGCCTACGAACAAGATCTTATTCTTATTACCGGCCATATTCTTAACGATGTTAAGAGAATCATTTAACGCAGGAAGCGTATGCTCTAAGTTAATGATATGAATCTTATTACGTGCACCGAAGATGAATTGGTTCATCTTTGGGTTCCAGTAACGGGTTTGGTGACCAAAATGTACGCCTGCCTTAAGCAGTTCACGCATTGTAACTTGTGCCATTGTTGTCTTTCCTATGGTTTTGGGTTCGACCTCCACACATCCCATATACTAACCTTTGAGTAATTTCGCAGGCACCCAGCAGATGTGACGATGTGTGTGTGATTTTTCCCGAGTAACAGCCTATGCATTCTCGGGCGGACTTTATAACATAAAACACTACCTAAATGAAGGAAAACCTCCAAAGTGTCCAAGAATTTCTATACAATGACCCGATATCCAATTTGCTCAGTAATAGAAATAACTTTTGCTTACAGCAGACCACTTTCACGAGATTCGGGTTAATCAAATAATATGGCAATCCTTGTTAAAAATGCTGATGAAATCAGCAAAATGCGTGTCGCAGGCAGGCTAGCAGCTCAAGTACTAGAAATGATTGAAGAGCACGTAGTCGCCGGCGTCACAACCAATCAGCTAAATCAAATCTGTCACGACTACATTGTCGATGTTCAACAAGCCATACCGGCACCTTTAAATTATCACGGCTTCCCCAAATCTATTTGTACTTCTGTGAACCATTGTGTCTGTCACGGAATCCCCAACGACAAGAAATTAAAAAGCGGCGATATCATTAACGTCGACATCACTGTTATTAAGGATGGCTACCATGGAGATACCAGTAAAATGTTTTTTGTGGGCAAACCGCTCGCGCACGCCGCGCGATTGGTTGAAGTGACTCAAGAGTGCCTTTATAAAGCAATGGCGTTAGTTAAACCTGGCGCCTATCTAGGTGATTTCGGTCATATTATCCAACAGCATGCTGAAAAAAACCACTATTCTGTGGTGCGCGAATATTGCGGCCACGGCATAGGCGCGGAATTCCACGAGGACCCACAAGTGCTTCATTACGGTCGCGCCGGTACCGGCGAAGTATTACTAAAAGGTAATATTTTCACGATTGAACCTATGATTAACGCCGGCAAGCGCCAAGTAAAACTCAACAAAAAAGATGGTTGGACCGTGGACACTGCTGACCGGCGTTTATCCGCTCAGTGGGAACACACCATATTGGTCACCGCAGATGGCTACGAAGTACTGACTCAGCGCAGCGAAGAAAACTTCTAACCGCATCTAAGCTGAAAGATAAGCAGTCTGCGGCTAGAAGCTAATGGTTGCGAGCTCATTCAGAAGACTTCATTTATTGGTTTCAAATCACAGGAAAACACATGACCAGCCCTCAAAATCAAGACGTTAATCTCAGTGTTTTTTTCGATGCTGCTCTGTTTGAGCAACAGCTAACTAGTGATGAGCAGCCAATTAAAGTTTTTAAGCAAGCACTTAAAAGCATGTGCGATAATTTGGATAAAGCGTTCCAAGCCAACACCCCTATCCAGCAAATTATTTATGGTCGCTCGCAAATTCTTGATATGTTACTGGTTAAGGCATGGCAACTTTTCGATTGGCCAGACACTAGCAAAGCCAGCCTAATTGCAGTCGGTGGTTATGGTCGAGGTGAGTTACATCCTCATTCTGATATCGATATATTGATTCTGTTTGACCGCGCTGATCCTGAAGAATACCAAAAGAGTATTAGTGGTTTCTTAACTTTTTTGTGGGATATTAAACTTGATATCGGTTCAAGTGTGAGAACTATAGATGAATGCTTTGAGCTGTCTAAAACCGATATTACTATCGCCACTAATTTAATAGAATCTAGAACTATTATCGGCGCCTCTCGATTGCGTTTAGATATGTATTATAAAGTTGCCTCTGAAGAGGCTTGGAGCGCAAAATCTTTTTTAAGCGGCAAACTAGCAGAGCAAAAAAGACGCCATCAACGCACCAATAATACCGAATATAATTTAGAGCCAAACATAAAAAACTCACCGGGCGGTTTACGAGACATCCACACGATTGGTTGGGTGGCAAAACGCTACTTTGGTACAACCTTAATCGATGAACTAGTAGAGTATGGGTTCATCTCAGAATCCGAATTAGAAACGATTAACAATGGCCAACGGTACCTGTGGAAGATCCGCTATGCACTGCACATGATAAGCAACAAGCGCGAAGACCGTTTACTGCTTGACCACCAGCGCAGTTTAGCCAAAATTTTTGGCTACCAAGATCAAAAAGGCAAACTTGCTGTTGAACAATTTATGAGCAAGTACTATCGAATAGCCATGCAAATGACCAATTTTAACGATCTGCTGTTACAATATTTTGAAGAGAGTTTAAACGCAAAGCAGCCAAGCAACATCCAAGCCTTGAATAACCGCTTTCAATTGCATAACAATTTTCTAGAAGTCACTCACAACAACGTTTTCAATCATCAACCTTTTGCGCTGATGGAACTGTTTGTACTCTTGGCGCAAAACCGCAAGATAGCTGGAGTCCGCGCCTCCACTATTAGATTAATTCGCGAACACTGGGATTTGATAGACGACGATTTTCGTTCAGATCTGCGCAATATTTCTCTGTTCATGGAATTACTCAGACAAGAAGATGGTGTATCAACTGAGCTAAAACGCATGATACGCTACGGTATTCTTGGCCGTTACTTACCCGAATTTGGTCGCATAGTAGGCCAAATGCAACATGACTTATTTCATATCTACACGGTTGATGCACACACTGTAAAAGTCATCCGCAAATGTCGACAGTTCAGACATCCTGAACACAAAGAACAGTTTCCTATTGCCCACGGATTAGTCAACCAACTACCTAAAATAGAATTACTTTACATCGCCGCTCTGTATCACGACATAGGCAAAGGCCGCGGTGGTGATCACTCAGAGTTAGGCGCTGTGGATGTGGTTAATTTTTGTAAAACCCACCACTTGGGCAAATGGGATACACAATTAATTGCCTGGCTGGTACGCAATCATTTACTGATGTCGATGACGGCGCAGCGCAAAGACATTTCTGACCCTGAGATAATCCAGGCTTTTGCCGAACATGTCAGAGATGTCACTCACTTAGACTATCTTTACGTACTCACTGTTGCCGATATTAATGCCACTAACAATAGCTTGTGGAACAATTGGCGCGCCTCTTTGATGCGCCAACTTTACGTCGAGACCAAACTGGCGCTTAAGCGCGGCTTGGAGAACCCAGTAGACATACAAGACTTAATCGATCAAGTACAACAAGAGGCAATGCAAGCACTGGCTGCGAGCGACATAGATCAGCGCCTGATAAACCAGCTATGGTCGACATTGGGCGATGAATACTTCATCCATGAAAGCGCCAAAAATATTGCCTGGCATACTCAGGCTATTTTAAACAAAAGCGCAGCAGAAAAGACGTTAGTACTCATAAAGAAAACGACTTTACGGCTTTATGAAGGTGCCTCTGATGTGATTATTTATACAAAAAACCCCGATGAATTGTTCGCCGTGACGGTCGATACCTTAGATCAACTTTCTTTAAGCGTACAAGATGCACGTATTTACCCTACACAAGGTGAGTTTTCTCTGAGCAGTTACACCATTTTGACCCAAGAAAACAAATCCATTCCAGACAACCAACACAGATTAAACGAAATAAAACAAACCATCATCAATTCATTGTCCAACCCTGATGCCTATTCCTCTATACTGAGGCGCCGCGTTAGCCGGCAAATGAAACTTTTTTCTATACCTAGCAAAGTCAAATTCACCACAGATCCTAGCCACAGCTATACTTTGGTAGAAATAATATCACCTGACAGACCCGGCCTACTCGCGGTAATAGGTGAAGTATTTGCCTCCCACAACATTATTATTTGCAAGGCAAAAATTTCAATTGTTGGAGAGAGAGTGGTAGATTTATTTTTTATCACTGACTGCACTGGAGCACTTGTCGAAGACCCAGAGTTTATTCATTTGCTGCAAATGGAAATTTGCAAACAGCTAGACCAACATGTCAGCGCCGCTTTGCACTAATGGCTGGCGCTTTTTAAACTAAGGACTTAAAGCTGTTTAAATTAGCTGAGGGCTATTACTCTAGCAATGCACTCATTGAGCGCAATCATTTCAATAAACCACTAACGAGCGACAATCATGAACAAGCAAACCCAAACCGAAATAGAAGCAGCCTCTTTTCGACGCTTAATTGAGCATTTAGATGAGCGCAAAGACGCCCAGAATATTGATCTAATGAACCTGGCGGGTTTTTGTCGCAATTGCCTATCTAAATGGTATTTAAGCGCGGCTCAAGACCGAGGCGAAGCACTTGATTACGATCAAGCCCGTGAAATCATTTACAAAGAACCCTATGACAGCTGGAAAGACAAGCACCAAGCACCGGCAAGTGCTGAACAAAAAGCGGCCTTCAACAAAGCTTTTCCTAAGAAGTAAACACTAAACGTTAGCGCACGTAGATTCCAACAGATTGTGAACCATGATCCATAGACTTGCCAAATGGCGGTTACCACATGGCGCGTAACCGTTGTCTCATATCAGTTATTATTGACAATCCACGCCTGTTGCAACTGATTGCCTTTAAGCTCTAAAATAGTCGCATAGACGTCATCTTGAATAGGATAAGACTTCACCACTCTCGCTCCGCGAACAACCCCCGCCACAGCGGTTTTGAAATCATCATTGACTAACGTCATTTGGATTACCGTGCTAGTACTAGTCACATATTGACCATGCACCATTGCCGCCAACTCTTGGTAAGCACGCAATTTTGAAGCACGAATCGCATTGATCACCTTTTCGCCTCTGGTTATACCAGGCTGTTTGCTGATAGGCGCATATCCTGTCGCTCTGTAAGTTTGAGCTTTACTCTTTGGGAATCCGCTGCTGCCGGTTAGATTACTGGCGGTTTTCGAGATAGTTTCACAACCCGCCAAAGACATTGCCAATACCAGCAAACTGCTTTTAAATATTGTAGTCAATCTCATTTTTAAAACCCTATTGCGGTCCAACACCATTTTCGATGATAAAACCTTTATTTAACGCATCAATTGGATCGTAACCAGGCAAAATACTTTCAAGGCGCTTGTAAGCTATATGCGACTGTCCAGCGGCCACCACTTGACGTGTGATTACATCTAAAATACGCGCATTTAAGACCACTCCATCACCATGCTTTGCATAAGTACCGGTTAATATGTAATAGATTTTATATTGCTGCTGCAACGTCGGCAGCAAACCTTTAGATACGGGTGTTTTTTCTGTGGTGACTAAGCTGACCGCTCGAAAATCAACCATATTATAACCGCGCTGAGTCATTGGGAAGACAAAGCTCTCGGAAATTCTTGCGCCAAATAAATCATCGTGCACACTGTGCCGCAAAGATTTAAAAGGCAATACCGCCACAGGCAAACGTTTAACCCTATTTTGACGCAAACCTCGCACCATTTGATCAGACATCTGGGCAACAGCCTCACTCACAGGATCGAAATAATTAGGGTCTATAGGGGCTAACGCCGTTTTAGCGGGCTGAGCGAACTCGGCCAGACTGTCGATTTCGATGGCTTTTTCAACAATCTCTCGCGCCTGTTCCGCAGACATATCATTGGAAAATGGCGATTTTATGTTTTGGGGTACACAGCCACTCAATACCGAGACTAAAACTAATAAAACACACTTCATTACGTATCGCCTTCAATTACCCATATTAGTTATATCGTTAATATTACACTAAGACTGATAACGACTCTATTCGCTATCAGCGATAAATGTATTATAGTGTCAAATTATACAGTTAAGCTTATATTGACGACTTAACATTTCCCTTGAATTATTTTTACTATATCGGTAACTGATACACTATGTTGAGCTCTAATAATCTAAGGAAAGCACCTGTCCTAACGCTCAAGTTTTTATTGATCGCGAGTATTTTTTTGGTAACCCAAGCTAGCGCTTTAACGGTACAAGCAACGGGGCAAGCGGTCATAGCCAATGGTGATTTAAGCAGTGCACGACACATTGCAATCACTCGAGCAAAACAGCAAGCAGCTCTGCAATCTAGTGCTTTTATAAGTACTCAGCAACACCTTGAACAGGGAGTAATGACCCTTGATAACGTTTCTATAGAATCGCTCGCCAATGTCGGTAGAGCCACAGTGCTCAATGAATCCATCAGCGATAATCTACTTTCAGTAATGATCAGCGTACAAGTGAACACCCAAAACAAATGCGCCAGTGGCCATCCTGCCAGCAACTACCGTAAACGAGTCGCCATTGCTGGGTTTCCTATGCTCGACCCAAGTCAATCAAATATTGGAAAGCTGCGCAATATCGAATCCAGCTTAGCCACAGAGTTATCAAAGCGGCTTTCTAATAGCAACAATATTCAAGCATTAAATGCTGGTCATTTGATGCTTCAATCACAAGTTGGCACGGCTGCAACAGGCCAATTACCTCAAGGTGCCTTAAGCACCGTGCTACAACAAACTAGACAGTTGGATGTACAATACGTGGTCTCAGGTGTGGTCAGGGACATTTCGATGCTTACTCCCAGTGTCTATAGACACAAAAATTACTTTATAGACAAATACCACAAATATGACTATTTAAGCAGTAGATACATGCGCGCTTTCGAAGTTGATGTATTTATACACGATGGCTTTACAGGGTCACTTATTAATCAAAAGAGTTTCAGAACCGCAGGCCTATGGGGCAACAATGACAGACAAAAATTTGGTTTTGCCAGCAGTCCATTTTGGCAATTGGATTACGGTAAGCAAGTTGCAAAAGAACTCAATAACATGGCAGATGACATCAATAGCAGCTTAAGGTGTCATCAATTTTCTGTTGAGATAACACGCACCAATGAAAGTAAAGTGTGGTTCAAAGCCGGCCGAGCCACCGGCATAAAAACCGGCGATAAATTTTCTGTGTATCGCAAATCCACCTATTACGATTCCCAACAAAACCCCACAGTAGAGTTGAGTCAAACATCGTTGACTTTGACCGTTAGCACAGTACGGGAAAACTCTGCAGAGGGTAACCTCAACGGTTTTGCCGGTCAAAGTAATATTCAAATTGGTGATGTACTGATCTCACACTAGCGTGGCTGGGGAGATAACACGCACACACAAAACGACAGCTTTGCTCAATACCAGTCGACCGAGCGTGATAAATACCGGCGATAAATGTTAAGTGTATAGCAAATCTCGCTGTTGCGATTGCGAACAAGAGTCTAACCTAACATGATGCTAGACTTCGTTTACTATAATAAGTAGCAGAGTATGGGGAAGTTCTGCACAGGCAGGCTAAAGGATTTTGCCGGTCACAGTAACATTCATATTGGATATATACTGATCTCGCACTAGCAGTGCTGTCGACGCTGTTTTTTAAAAAAAAACAGCTACCTCTTAATCTACCCACTAGCAGACACAAAAAAGCCAGCGAAGTCGCTGGCTTTTTTAGGCGTTCATAACGGCTAGCTGCCGACACCTTGGACAAGCAATTCAACACGCCTGTTTCGGCTGCGACCATTACTGGTATCGTTGCTATCTCTTGGCTGTAACTCACCATAACCGGCTGTGCTTAAACGAGATCCGTTGACCCCACCGGTTGATAAGTACCTTTTCACAGACTCAGCTCGTCGCTCTGACAAACCTTGGTTGTAACTTTCAGAACCTTTAGAATCGGTATGCCCTACAATGGTAATATTTGAGCTATTGTAATGGGCCAATACTTGATTGACCTTTTTTAGAGAGGCATGAAACGAAGGTTTTACCTTATCAGAATTAAAATCAAAAGAAACATCATCGTTTAGCACCAAACGCAGGGTATCATCTTTAATACGCTCTATTTCTATGGCATTACGACGTCTCTCATCTTCTAATTGAGCACGCATGGCCGCCTCTTGACGATCCATATAATTACCGATAGCGCCACCGGCAGCAGCGCCGGCCAAGGCACCGACAATGATACCTTTGTCACGGTTACCATCATCGTCGAGCTGACTTCCCAGTAATGCACCGACCAATGCTCCACCAATAGCACCATAGCTGGCATTGCCATTTTCACCTTGGGTGTTAGCACAGCCCGTCAAGAAGACAACCGGCAGTAAAATTGTGGCTAATTTTTTACGCATAAATAGATCCTTGTTTATTTTATTCAGGCAAGCGTCAACTATACAACAAATAGCTGGATTCTATAACACAATGCTTGTCACAAGTTAGATTAGTTATATGAACACAACATTATCAAGCACTCTTACTCTACTAAAGCGGCGAATTAATTAAAAATGCTCATAAATGCCTAGCGAGTTCTATTGGCAATCGCTAGAATACGCCTTAAAATCGTCTTCACGTTTAAAGCTAAATCAGCTTTCGTCGATATTTCAAGCTTCTGGCTTAGGTTGATTTGCAGCTTTAGGCGAATACTATTGCCGTACTGACACCCCTGCATAGCGTTATAAGTTAAGTAATGACTAAGCAAAAACAAGCGAAAAAGCGGGGTTTACGTCAGTAAATTGGCATTATAAGTTTGTTTTTAACATCGTATTTACAAATCTAATAGTTAAGCTGAAGTCTCGCACTATTATTTTAAGTTCTTTTAAGGAGCTCTATTTGTCACACCTACCGGTTATTGTTGGATTTGGAGGTATAAATCCAGCTGGAAGAAGCTCCTTTCATCATAGTTATCGTCGCTTAATTATTGATAAACTCAGCGCTTGTGAACGCGCCGCCACTATCCTCTCTTTGGCTACCATCAGTAAATTAGTTACCTGCACTGCTGGAGAGGACAAATACACAACCGCTGAAGGCGAATTTACTTGCCTAGACAGCCTAGTAAAGACTATCAGTGCTCAAGTACTAGAGAACTCTCTGATCCGCAAAATTGACGCTCAACACTTCGATGTCAATGCTATGGTGTTTAATAAAGCCGTCAAACTACAAAGCGCTGAACCTATCTGCTTCAACTTAAGCAAACGCCAACTACCGAATGTAATTCCAGACAACTGGACAGTCACTGAATTAACCCCTAACACTTTTAAAGTATCCGTTGTTGGCGAATTACCTATTATCTTTCCAGACACAAAAGAAGCTAGCGTGAAAACTGCAGGGCAACTGCCGACAGGTTTTGAGCCGGGAAAACTTTATCAATCACGCAATCATCCGCGTAATTTGCAAATGACGATATACGCGGCCTCTGACGCCATCAACTCCTCAGGGATAGATTTTGATATTATTGCCGATGCCGTGTCTCCCGACGACATTGCTGTTTACGCGAGCAACTCTATTGGCCAACTAGATGATCTGGGCTTTGGCGGCTTAACAAAATACCCAAGTATTGGTAAGCGCATCACCTCCAAACAAATACCACTCGGTTATGCGCAAATGCCTGCAGACTTTGTCAACGCTTATGTCATAGGTAATGTTGGCAGCACAGGAGGCTCTCTCGGTGCCTGTGCGACCTTCCTCTACAATTTACGCAATGGCGTGCAAGACATTCGCGATGGCCGTAAAAAAGTGGTTCTAGTCGGTGGCAGCGATGCGCCAATAACACCTGAGATCATTGAAGGCTTTCGCACCATGGGCGCCCTAGCTGAAGAAAAAGATCTCCTCGCGCTAAATAATGTAGATCAATTAAGCGAGCACCACTATCGCAGTCCATGTCGTCCTTTTGCTGAAAACTGTGGCTTCACTATTGCTGAATCTAGTCAATTTGTTTTACTTATGAGCGATGAACTGGCCTTAACCTTGGGCGCACAAATCCATGGTGCCATACCCGATGTTTTTGTCAATGCTGACGGCCACAAAAAATCCATTTCGGCTCCGGGCATCGGCAACTACCTCACCTTGAGCAAATCCGCTGCTCTGATTAGCAGCATGCTAGGAAAAGAGTCATTACAACAACGATCTTTTGTCCAAGCACATGGCACCAGCACCCCACAAAACCGTGTAACTGAGTCACATGTTATTAATCAAGTGGCCAAAGCTTTTGATATCACACAATGGCCCGTGGCGGCTGTTAAATGCTATTTAGGTCACTCCCAAGGCACCGCTGGCGGCGATCAACTTTGTAGTTCATTAGGCACTTGGGTTTATGGCTATATCCCAGGCATAGCCACCAGCAAACGTTTTGCTGATGATATACATCAAAGTAATTTATTACTCTCTACAGAGCACCTTAAGGTCGGCACCACTGGGATGGACTCTGTGATTCTCAACTCTAAAGGATTTGGCGGCAACAATGCTAGCGCCCCTATCTTAGCCCCGCATATCGTCAGAGATATGCTGCTGTACAAACACGGTGCTGAAAAAATCGCCAGCTGGCAAGAAGCCAACAAACCCGTGGTAGCAAAAGCGCAGGCTTATGATGTCAGTGCTATGCGCGGGGAAGCCTTGCCTAGTTACAAGTTTAATCACAACGTACTGGCAGGAGACGACCTCGTGATCAGTCCGGCTGAAGTAAAAATCCCCGGATATAAGCAGTCAATTGACATTGACAAATCTCACCCTTTTGATGACTACTTCAAAGCCTAGTCGCAGTATAGGATAAATACAATGACATTAATATTAGCAAAAACCCACCTCTTGAAACTGAATTTTTTTATAAGACCCACCATCATTTTCAGCTGTATATTATTCAGTGCTTGCAGTACTCCAAGCCTGGTGAATAACTCGAACAGCTATGATTTTTACCTGTTGAACGCCCAGACTGGCGCTTATTGCAAAGGCTATAATGATGCAAAAATTGCGAGTAGTTGCCTGAGCATTATACCAACTAACTTCTATCTTCACGAAGTTAAAGTTATTGAAAATATTTATCAACAGCAAATAAGAGAACCAAACCGGTTAGCCAGTCTAATGAATATTTTAATCTCAGGTAAGAACCTAGATTATCAAGCAACACCGCTCGGAAACGCCCGTTACCAACTGCCTATAAACCAACAGACGGATACTGTCTGGGATGTACTGGAGAAAGTTGACGAGCTCAATTACCGTAACAAATAATTTCCTGAGGCTCTCAATTTTAAGCACTCTAGAGTATTTTTTTTAATTTGACGTTCGATTTCCCCACTGGATTCATGCCGCAATTCGCATACGACCTCGGCTATGTGCCTGATATTTGCGGGCTGATTCACCGTTAATTGCATATTAAACAATGGCATGTCGGGCGCATCTGTTTCTAATACAAGACTCCACAAAGGTAACTGGCTAGCCAACTGCCTGATTTTAGTCGACCGTTGATATGTAACAGTCCCACCAAAACCTAACTTAAAACCGAACTCATTTATATAACGTTGTGCTTGTTCAGCGCTACCACTGTAAGCATGGACGATACCACCTTGAATAAACTTGAGCTTTTTCAGTAACATCAATAGCTGATCATGTGCTTTGCGTACATGCACAATCACAGGAAGATTAAACTGCTGGGCTAACGCTAGCTGTTGCTCGGCCAGTTGCAATTGCCGCTGCCTTTGGCTTACATCTGAAGTGATAAAAAAATCTAAGCCAATCTCACCAATCGCACAGGGCCTCGCTGACGCCACATAGTCCGCTAATAAATCGATATCTAAAGGTTGATGTAAGTGCATAAAACAAGGATGTAAGCCCAGTGCGATATGCACTTGTCGAAACTGTTTAGCCAGCTCAATAACGCCGGGTATATTGGCTATGCTGACGCTAGGCACAACGAATTCCTTAACGCCCTGTTGCTCAGCGCGCATTAGCACCTGATCTAATTGCTCAGATAACGGTGAAAAATCTAGATGACAGTGGCTATCAATAAACGACATTGTTACCTCCAACTTTGTTCACTGAGTAGTATCCTAATAAAATTCTGTTAGCGACATAGAAAAGGCCACTAAAAAGCGGCCTTGATCATCAGGCAATATACAGGCTCTCGGCGGATATTAGTGCTCTCTAGTTGCTCTAAACTGCACTTTAGGCCAACGCTCTTGGGTCAAACTCAAATTAACTCTCGTCGGCGCTAAATAGGTCAGGAGCCCACCCCCATCGATGGCTAAGTTGTCAGCCGCTTTGCGATTCAGCTCTTCAATCATTTTGCTATCATCACATTCGATCCAACGGGCGGTTTGGACACCGACAGTTTCGTAAAGGCAGTCCACTTTGTATTCATCTTTTAGACGAAACATAACCACTTCAAACTGTAAAATACCCACCGCGCCTAAGACTAAATCATTATTTTTATTAGGCATAAACAGCTGAACTGCGCCCTCTTCTGCCAGTTGCTGTAAACCTTTACGTAGTTGCTTAGCTTTTAAAGGATCAACAGAGCGCACACGTTTGAATAACTCGGGGGCAAAGTGCGGAATACCGGTGAATTTAAGTTCTTCACCTTCACTAAAGGTATCGCCTATTTGAATAGTGCCGTGGTTATGCAGACCAATAATATCTCCTGACCAGGCCTGTTCTACACTTTCGCGGTCACCGGCTAAGAAAGTAACCGCATCGGCTATTTTGACATCTTTTTTGATTCGACAGTGGCGCATTTTCATGCCTTTACTATAGTTACCGGAACAGATCCGCATAAAGGCAATACGGTCACGGTGTTTAGGATCCATATTGGCTTGAATTTTAAAAATAAAACCTGAGAATTTAGTTTCATCAGAGTTAACAATACGGCTCACTGCCGAGCGGGCAATAGGCTTAGGCGCAAAGTCGGTATAACCGTCAAGCATTTCTTTTACGCCGAAATTTCCCAGAGCGGTACCGAAGAAAACCGGTGTCAGCTCTCCCGCTAGGAATAATTCGCGATCAAATGTATTGGTCGCGCCTCTTACCAACTCAATCTCATCCACAAAGTCATCATAAAGGTCACCTAAAAGCGCTTTTGCTTCCGTTGAATCCAACCCTTTAATTCTAATATCTTCGGCTAATACAGCGCCTCTACCTGGAGTATAGACATGGATTTCATCTTCGACTAAATTGTAGATTCCCTTGAAGAAACTACTCATACCTATCGGCCAGTTAATCGGTGCTGCGGCTATTTTTAAGACACTTTCTATCTCGTCGAGCAGCTCTATAGGGTCGCGAATATTACGGTCCATTTTATTCACGAAAGAGAAGATAGGGGTATCGCGCAAACGACAAACTTCCATCAGTTTAATGGTTCTAGCTTCAACACCTTTAGCCCCATCAACCACCATTAACGCACTGTCTACCGCTGTCAAAGTTCGATAAGTATCTTCAGAAAAATCTTCATGGCCGGGCGTATCAAGGAGATTAACGACTTTGTCATTCCAGTGAAATTGCATAACCGATGAGGTAATGGAGATTCCACGATCTTGCTCCATCGTCATCCAATCGGAGGTCGCGTGTCTATCACTTTTTTTACCTTTGACCGTCCCCGCTTTTTGGATCAGGTTACCCAAGAGTAATAGTTTTTCTGTAATGGTGGTTTTTCCGGCATCGGGGTGGGAGATGATAGCAAAGGTTCTACGCTTGGCAACTTGCAGCGCAGTAGCGGTATTCGACATGGTTAAGTATCTTCTAAATTAAGGTAAATGCCCAAATGGCGTCGCCAGACTAATGATCGAGAAACGAGGCATATTTAATGCGTTCTATTTTCACTGATAAAAACACAATACACAACCGTGTATCTTAGTAGTGAGTGAATACTAGCGTTTTTAGCGCAAGTGATTTTCAATTTATGAATATGCAATTCAACCAGAGGCAGAGAATATTGAATTCGTAACCTAGGAACGTGTTGGACTTAACGCTAATCCACTTCGAAAAATCTAATTTTTAGGGGCACCAAAATCCACGTGTTGAAAATACGCGCTAGCCTAGAGAGGGAGGGTAAAACAGCGTAAAAATCGACCGCAAAAATCTAATTAAAATGATCACAGCTTATCAATAGACGGACATTTTTGTTTAATGTTCAAGCTATAAAGCTGCGCATTCTCCCTAGCGGCATTTTTGCTGGCACTGCGGACCTGACTCGGATAATAATTGCGTCGCTCTCCGTCTAAGCTAAAACCAAACGTTTCATAGAGCGCAATGGCCTGGCTGTTGGAGGCACGCACTTCTAGCAACAATGTTTCGACGCCGGGCACTGTCTGTTGAATAGAGTGTATTGACTGCTGTAGCAGAACCCTAGCATGGCCTAATCGCTGCTGTTTAGGATCTATGCCTATTTGTAACAACTCAACTTGCTCAAACAGCACCTGATAAAAGATATAACCTAGGACTTTTTGGCCGCTTAGTAACAGATAGTTTTGACCGCGCAGATTTTCTAACTGTCGCTGTATTTGATTGGCAGACCACGGGGGCTGAAAACACAAAAACTGTAATTGGCACAACTGGGTCATCACATTTGCAGTGGTCTGATTTGCGAGTAATTGCACCTTTTTCATGGAACACCCTAAGATTGCATTATTTTTTGTAAATCCATCCAGACGTCACGCTTACACCCTGGGATATTCAACATCTCGGTTAAACTGTAAGTAGTCATGGATTTAATATCTGAGCGGAAATTGAAGACAATACCGCACATTGCGTCAAAATCGTCTTCTAAACCCATGACCATTTGTGCGGCGGGTTCACCCAGCATCAGCACAATTTTAGGGCGACTAATCTTTAAAATTTTGGCTACTTTATGCTGCACAGCCGAAACTGCTTGCTCCCAACCTTGGTCAATACTGATACCGGCTAAGGTTGGCCAATTGAGAACATAAGGCTGACTCTGTGCATCGATTCTCTGTGCATCTAGCTGCATCGCCAGTAGCATGTTAGTTATCAACTGTTCATATTTTGGCGAGGATAAAGTGCCTCTAGTTTGTGTTGGCAAAGAATCTATCACTAAAATATCTTGATACTGCCAAAACATTAAACGCATGATGGGTGCCTTTTTAAGGCTGCGCTGCGCAGATGGGGTATACCCAGGAATAACCGTACTCGACAAAGTATCACTGCCTTGGCTATCCTGCTCAAAGGATTTTACTGCCGGCTTCACGGGTGTTACTGCAGGCAAATGCGAAAGCGTTTCTAGAGCAAGATGAACCGCGTTATGTCTATTTTCAGAAGCTGCTAGAGAGACCGCCATAGAATCTTGTGTAGAGGCAGGTAGCCTTTTAGGCCGCTCCCCTGATGCGTTGTCTGAAAGACCAGCAGTGACCTTGCTCTGACGACCGCCTAGAGGCTTTTCTGATGTCAGGGGTAAAGTATTGATAGGCTCTTGAACTTCAGCATCTGTGTAAACAAATTCGGCTACCCAAGCGTCTGATTTGGCAGCGCCCGGTAACACACCTCTAGGCAGCCAACTACTGATGCCCAGAACTTCGAGATATTGATGCCTAAGGTGTTGCTCAGATTGCATTATTAGAACCCACTCGATTATCAGACCTAGAGTTTAACTGGATCGCTATTAATTAACTAGGGTGCTGCATCATTGTGCAGTACTATCTCAATTGGCGGCAAGTTAGTGTGAAGATAAACATCTTTACAGACGCATCAACGAAACAGCGCCGACTAACGTTTGGCTTAGAGCGACAAGTAATTACTCAGCAGCCGAAACGCCTGAGTAAATCAAGCTAGCACAGTTAAGCTAAAACCAACGCGTTTGAGTAAAAGAAATTTAGTATCAATACTCCCAGACCCACGGCCTAAGCTCTTGAAAAATCGAAGGCTAACACCTCGTTAATACTGTCTTTTTTTAGCGCCAGCATCATCAGACGATCTACTCCTAATGCAACTCCTGCGCAATCAGGCAGCCCTTGTTGCAACGCACTAACAAGCCTGGTCTCTAGTGGCCTCTGGGGCAAATTAAGTATTTTTCGCTGCTGCTGATCTGCCTCTAAACGCTTTTTTTGCTGGTCCGCATCTGTTAGTTCGTGATAGCCATTCGCCAGCTCTATACCGTCAATAAATAACTCGAATCTGGCCGCTACTTGGCGCCCATTTTGATCCGCTTTCAAGCGGGCTAAAGCGGATTGACTCGCCGGATAATCATAGACAAATACTGCGCCCATGAGCTGTGGCTCGATACAGTGAGACATCAACATATTTAGCCAAGTGTCGCGATCTTGAATACCTTTTACTTCCACATAACTGTTCATTATTATGCCGAGCTCAGCATCAGTAGCTCGATAGATATCAACAGCTAAAAACTGTTCAAACAGCTGTTGATAACTAAAGTGGTTAAAGTGGCTAATTCCGCAACAAAGGGTGATTAATTCGGCGACTTCACACATTAATTCTTGCTCATCAAACCCCAGCCTATACCACTCTAGCATGGTGAATTCAGGATTGTGTTTACGCCCTATTTCACCGTTGCGAAAGACCTTGGACATCTGATAGATACACCCACTATTCGCCGCTAGCAAACGTTTCATGGCATATTCTGGTGAAGATTGCAAATAATATTCTTGGAGTGAATCCTCTGGAAAATGTCGATAGCTAACCGCCATCGAATCGATATACGGATCACTTACAGCGTTAGCGGATAACACCGCCACATCCACTTCAAAGACTTCTCTTTGTGCAAAAAATTGTCGTATTAAGGCCAACATTGCAGCGCGCTTCTTGAGTGTTTCAATCGTTGCGGACGGTTGCCAATGGTCAGTTTTCAAAAATCACCTTTAACAATAATTTTTAGAAATTCTCAAAAAAAACCTTCTAAACATAAAGGCCATAGACGCCGCGCGAGTGATGTAATTATGCGCGACTGACATATTCCCCAGAGCGGGTATCTACTTTTAATAGTTCACCTTGTTCAATGAATAGGGGTACACGAACCACAGCGCCAGTACTCAAAGTCGCCGGCTTAGACCCGCCTTGAGCAGTATCACCTTTCAATCCAGGATCAGTTTCAGTGACAGCTAACTCAACAAAATTGGGCGGTGTGACGACTATCGCTTTATCATTCCACAAGGTAATCATGCAACTGGTATTATCTTGCAACCACTTGGCGTTATCGCCCACAGAATTGGCTTCGACAGCGTATTGTTCAAAAGTCACTGGCACCATAAAATGGAACATTTCACCATCGGTATAAAGGTATTCCATGTCGCGCTCTACCACATCAGCCGCCTCTAACGACTCATTCGCCTTAAAGGTTCTCTCCCAAACACGCGCGGTCAGGAGGTTGCGCATTTTAACCCGAGTAAAAGCCTGCCCTTTACCAGGTTTGACAAACTCAACTTGCTGCATTGAGCAAGGATCGCCGTCGATCATTACTTTTAAACCGTTTTTAAGCTGATTAGCTGAATATGACATTAAATTTCTCTACTTCAATAATAATGTGGAATTCTCTACATTCTACTACAAAGGAAATAAATATGCGGCTATCTGCTAAATATTTGACAGCTATTCTATGAGAAAGCACAATGCTGACAATTTTTCACGGGGCACACAGATTAGTAGTCAATGGAAGACTCACTATAATTAGTTTAATGCCCTGTCCTGCTCACTTATTTATCTAAGGGCCTTCAGTTTTGAAATCAATCAACAATCGCATAGAGATCAGCGACGAAACGGACCAACTACCTTGGCAGCGTCTGTTAAGAAACTGCATTAAAGATGTGACTCAATTATGTGACTTCTTGGAAATAGATCAGAGCACACTCCCATTCTCTGCGGCTGCCAGTAAAGAGTTTGCCTTAAAAATCCCACTGCCTTATGCCGAGCGAATGCAAAAAAGAAATATTTTAGACCCTTTACTATTGCAAGTACTGCCGAGTCCTAGAGAGTTAGACTACACACCGGGGTTTGTGGTTGATCCTTTACAGGAGGCTGATAGCAATCACTTGAGGGGGCTAATTCATAAATACAAAAACCGCGTATTACTGACTCTCAGTGGCGCTTGTGCAATTAATTGTCGCTACTGTTTTCGACGGCACTTTCCCTATGGCGAAAACAACATTGGCTCAGCGCAATGGCGAGATATTATTCATTACATTAGCGCAGATAAGAGCATTGAAGAAGTTATTTTTTCAGGGGGAGACCCCCTTGCCACCTCAGACAAGAGGCTGGGTGATTTCATTGAAGAGCTCTCTAAAATACCCCACTTGCAAAGACTGCGCATCCACTCTCGAATGCCAGTCGTTATACCCCAACGTATTACTCAAACACTTTGTGATACCTTGCAAAAGACCCCTTTACAAACCTTGTTAGTGATACACGCTAATCACGCCAATGAATTTGACGGCAGTGTAAAAAACGCACTGCAACGCCTGCAACAAGCGGATGTTACAGTGTTGAATCAAGCAGTTTTACTCAAGGGCATAAACGATAGCGTCGAAACTCAAAAGGCCTTACACTTAGCCTCGTTTAAAGCTGGCGCACTGCCTTACTATTTATTTGTTTTAGATCCTGTAAAAGGGGCAGCTCATTTCGACATCAGCGATGGACAAGCGCAATCTTTATTAGCGCAATTACAAACAGTCTTACCCGGCTATCTGGTGCCAAAACTTGCCAGAGAAATCCCAGGTAAACCCAACAAAACATTATTGGCAATTTAAACGGCTGCAGGAATTTTAAAATGTGTTTGGTAACTATTTATGCTCTAGTAAAAAAGTCGGATAATTAATTAATTATAAGATAGAATCTTAGCAGCTTTAAAACATTTGACGTTCTACACTCAGTGCTGAGGCAGATGATACGAGACCAAAAAATCGTATTTATCACTGTCAATCAACATTTTGCCGGTTTTTAAAGCCCCATCAACGAGTAACACTCAATTGTGCAAAGGTCACAACATAATGGTCTTTGACTTAGCTTCACACAAATACTAATAACAATTATTCAATCTATTCAAGGAAGCAAAACTAACATGTGGAAATTTCTACTGCTTACATGCCTTTCCCTCACGATGTTTGGCTGTACCCAAATTAATCCTAAGACTGAAGCCTACCCGCCGCTCATTGTTGCCGATGCGACACCCATTATGTCTGCTTCTAAACGCAGTATTGGGGTTAAGATTAAATTCGAGAATATTGCACATGCTGACTACAGCTATGCGCGCTTTAAACTGACGGCATACGACAGCGCAGGAAACACTATTAGACCTAAAAAAGGCAAAAGAGACAGTGCTTATGTTCGTTTGGCAGGGCCTATTGCCCAAGGCAGGACTCGAAGCACTACTTGGAAAAACACTTGGACCAGCAACGGCGTTAAATGTATTAGCTTAGACGAAGTCGAGCTGATCTTTCCAGATGGCCGCGTTGAACTCGCGATCAATGATCGTTTATTGAGCGAAAAAACCGGCAATCGTTGTCTGTAGCTTGTTGATATTTGAGGTTTAATTCTAGCGAATAAGCCTCAAGTTTTTATAAATTAGTCTTTGCGCGGTGGCGGCATCATTGGAAATTGTGCAATGTTACCTTTCACTTCAGATAATTTAGCCACCCCCAACTGCTCTACCTGATCAATTCGCACAATTGCTTGGGTGGGAATAAAAGAGCTTTTAGCACCGTTAAACAGCTGTTTTACCTTCTCTTCGCCCGGATCGACTAACAACTCTGAACGCTGACCAAAGATAAAGCCTTCGAGTTGAACAAAACCCCATATATCACTTTGATAAACATGCTCAACAAATACTTCTACTAGCTTATCTTGGTTGACAAAAGTAACCCGATAGATCGCTTCCTGTTTAGACATGATTTTCTCTCAATTATGCATATACGCCATCAATTGGGGCAGCAGCTAAATTTACAAGAGAAGCAATTAAATTTTGACTATTTGATCAGCGAAATAGCTATCAACTGCCAGTGTCAGTATAATGCGCTTAATCATTCATCAGCCCACAGGCTAACGATAACATTATGCGAATCATCGGCTCATAGAATAGCCTAGAGACAAGCGTGTTACTGGAAGATAACTGTTGTGGGATCAAACACATAGACACTTGGCGTGAGCCAATTACAAAACCCAAGTAAGGTATACAATGGCGAAGAAGCTATTTATAAAGACTCATGGTTGCCAAATGAACGAGTACGACTCTAATCGTATGGCAGACTTATTAGGCGAGAGCCACGCACTTGAGCTTACCGACACACCTGAAGAAGCAGATGTACTGCTGTTGAACACCTGTTCAATTCGCGAAAAAGCCCAGGAAAAAGTATTCCATCAATTGGGTCGCTGGCGTAAAATCAAGGAAAAGAATCCCCATATAAAGATTGGTGTTGGCGGCTGTGTCGCCAGCCAAGAGGGCGATAAAATTTTGAAACGTGCGCCTTTTGTGGATATGGTATTCGGGCCACAAACACTGCATCGCCTGCCTGAAATGATAGATCTTACTGAGCAGGGAAAGCTTGGAGTGGTCGATGTCAGCTTTCCCACAATCGAAAAATTTGATGTTTTACCAACACCAGTCGCAACTGGCGCTGAAGCTTTTGTCTCGGTGATGGAAGGCTGCAGCAAATACTGTACTTTTTGTGTTGTGCCCTACACCCGCGGAGAAGAAGTTAGCCGCCCACTAGATAGCGTCCTAAAGGAATGTGTTGAACTCGCCGAACAAGGCGTTAGGGAGGTCAATCTGTTGGGCCAAAACGTCAATGCTTATCAGGGAGAAGCGGCAGACGGTGATACTGCCGATCTTGCTGAGCTGATTCGTTTAGTCGCCTGTATCGATGGCATTGACAGAATACGCTTCACCACTTCGCACCCTGTTGAGTTTACCGACTCTCTGATTGAGGTTTATGCCGAAGTCCCAGAATTAGTCAGTCATTTGCACTTACCAGTGCAATCGGGTTCTGACAGCATTTTGATGGCAATGAAACGCGGCCATACTGTGCTCGAATACAAATCTAAGATGCGCAGGATCAAGAAGATCCGTCCAGACATTTGCTTTTCGTCTGACTTCATTATAGGTTTTCCAGGCGAAACTGAAGCTGATTTTGAACAGACCATGAAATTGATTGATCAGATAGGTTTTGATATTTCCTATAGTTTTATCTACAGTAAAAGACCAGGCACACCCGCCTCTGATATTCCCGACAACGTGACAGAACAAACCAAAAAGCAGCGATTAAAAATCCTCCAAGATCGCATCACCCAGAATGCGCAAATCATCAGCAGAAAAATGGTTGGCAACACAGAGCGTATTTTGGTCAACAGCTATTCAAAGAAGGATCCGGGTATGCTGTCTGGACGAACGCAAAATAACCGAGTGGTAAATTTTCGCTGCAATAATGCCGATTTGATCGGCAAATTCGCGGATGTAGAGATAATGCAAGCTTATACCAATTCATTAATTGGCAGGTTACTTTGCTCTGAATTAGACCATTTTAAAAGCCAAGTTGCACTGCTCGCAAGTAGCGAACAGACTCAAGATAGCGAGACTAGCCGAGTTTAACTTGGCTATGCTAATACTTTGCCAGTGCTTAACAGTCAAAGCTAAGAGCCACATCGAGTAAAGACTACAAGTCTCAAAATAGACAAAAGCTGCACTAACCATAGATTGTTCTGCTGCTTCAATTAATTACACGCCAAGCGCAATTCATTTCGATTTGCTAAAGACAGCGTTTGCTATGTTATACTCAAAGCGAGCCGATCAACTATAAGGAGATAGTCTATTGAACAACAGTGAATCATTGAGTTTCACTTTGTCACACAGTGATACCGCTGCACTTGCCAGCCTCTGTGGACAGTATAATGAACACCTCAAGCTTATCGAAAAACGCCTCAATGTCGTCATCAGCAATCGCGCTACTGATTTTCAAGTGACTGGTGCCCCCCGTTTAACTGAAAAAGTTGTCCAGCTACTCAAGCAGATGTATCAAGATGCCTGCGAAGGAAAAACCATTGATTTAGAACAAGTTCACTTGAGTTTACAGCAATCAGGAATTGAACAAGAGAACACCAGCAGTGAAGGTTCAGCGGACGACAGCCTTGTGATTCGCACACGAAAAGTGTTAGTGAAGCCCCGCGGTCCGAATCAACAAAAATATGTTCGCTCAATTTTATCTCACGACATTAACTTTGGCATTGGACCGGCTGGAACTGGTAAAACCTATCTGGCGGTTGCCTGTGCTGTAGAAGCCCTAGAAAGAGAAGAGATCGAACGCATTTTACTCGTAAGACCAGCGGTTGAGGCTGGTGAAAAGCTGGGCTTTCTACCGGGTGATCTGGCTCAAAAAGTCGATCCTTATTTACGTCCTCTCTATGATGCACTATTTGAAATGCTTGGTTTTGAACGTGTCGCCAAGTTAATCGAGCGGCATGTTATTGAAGTGGCACCACTAGCTTATATGCGTGGTCGCACACTCAATGGCTCATTTGTTATTTTAGACGAGAGTCAAAACACCACTCGCGAGCAAATGAAAATGTTTTTAACCAGAATTGGTTTTGGCTCCACGGCAGTTATTACCGGCGATATAACCCAAGTTGATCTGCCGAAAGGTGTCCCTTCTGGATTGCGTCACGCGGCAGAAGTACTAAACGGTGTTCCAGGCATTGGTTTTAATTACTTTTCATCTAAAGATGTCGTTAGACACCATTTAATACAACATATTGTCGAAGCCTATGATCGCTACGATTTACAAAAAACCAATCCACCACATAAGTTAACTGTCACTCGATGAGCACTATTTTAGACGTACAATATGCTACTAATGCAGATAACTTGCCTACTGAAGAGAAAATTCAACAATGGCTAGACATTGCATTAGGAGCATATTCACAACAGTTTTCTATCTGTATTCGCATTGTAGATTCACCGGAAAGTCAGTCCTTAAACCAGCAATATCGGGGTAAAGACAGTCCTACTAACGTACTCTCATTTTGTTTTGAAATGCCTGAATGCATTCATCAAGATGTCGAGATACTCGGTGATTTGGTGATTTGCGCTGAAGTTGTTGAAACTGAAGCGAGACAACAGGATAAACAAATTTTTGAGCATTGGGCGCATATGATTATTCACGGCACCTTGCATCTTCTTGGATTCGACCATATAAAGGAAGGTGAGGCAGAAGAAATGGAACAGTTAGAAAAGGATCTGTTAAATAAACTTAATATTGCTGATCCCTATGATGATAATTAATTTAGCCCTTTTAAAGGCTCGGAGCTCAAAGAATCAATGAACGAAGATAGATCGGAAAAACCACGAAGTATCTTTGGGCGCATATCCCAAGCACTATCCTTTGATCCTAAGACAAAACAAGATGTACTAGAAGTGATCAAAGAGGCAGCGGAAGATAATCTGCTCGATCAAGAGGCATTAAATATTATTCAAGGTGCCATGCAAGTTTCTGACCTGCAAGTACGGGATATTATGGTGCCCCGCTCAAAAATGGTGATTATTGAATCTGACCAAACCTTCAAAGAGTTCCTACCGACTATCATCTCCAGTGCCCATTCCAGGTTTCCAGTGGTCGGTAAAAACCCCGATGAAATAATTGGCGTCCTGTTAGCTAAAGATTTGTTACCCTATCTGCTTGATGAGAATGAACAGGAGTTTGCTGTGCAGGACAAACTTCGCCGTGTCACTTTCATACCTGAAAGTAAGCGACTCAATGTTTTACTCAGCGAATTTCGCGCCACCCGAAGCCACTTGGCGATTGTAGTGGATGAATATGGTGGCATCGCCGGCTTAGTAACAATTGAAGACGTACTAGAACAGATTGTCGGTGAAATAGAAGACGAACACGACCAGAACGATGATGACGGCAACATTCGACCTTTCGATGACAGTGCTTTTTTAGTCAAAGCACTCACTGAACTTGAAGATTTCGATGCTTATTTCAACACGAAATTTGATAAGTATGATTTCGATACCATCGGCGGAATCGTGACTCAGCGCTTTGGTCATTTACCTCAAAAACATGAAGAGATTGTGATCGATGGCTTCATTTTCAAAGTATTATCATCCGAACATCGGCGCATTAGGTTATTACAAGTACAGCGAGTCAGCAATTAACTGATGATCAAACAACTGTTTCTGGCGCTTGCCTCAGGCGCTAGTACGACACTCGCTTTTGCACCTTTTGACTTATATCTATTTGCCGTCATTTCTCCCGCCGCACTATTTTTGTTGTTAAATAATCAAAGCCTGAAGCGCGCTTGCTGGATTGGCTGGAGCTTTGGCCTGGGCTTCTTTGGCACTGGCGTTTCATGGGTTTACGTTAGCATCCATATTTATGGTCATACCCCCGCTATACCGGCAGCTTTACTCACTTTGGTATTTTGCGCTGCCTTGGGTCTGCTTTTTTTAGTCCAAATAGCGCTCTACCAAAAGTTTTGTAGGCAGCGCTTTGCAGCGCTTTGCTTTGGTTTACTTTGGCTATTATTTGAATGGCTACGCAGCTGGCTATTTACCGGCTTTCCATGGCTTTATTTAGGTTACAGCACAATAGATACCCCATTGGCTCCACTCGCCGCTTTAGGAGGAGTTTGGCTTCTTTCAATGATCACTATCTGTATAAGTATGTGTGTCGCAAGCCTCATTCTCAGCCAGAAAAAGTCGCAACTAGTGTTAACTTTTATCAGTGTCTGCATCCCACTCACGGCTAGCTATCTTCTCCCTACAGAATGGACTAAAGCCTCAGGGGAAAAAATCAACATCAGTATAATGCAGCCCAATATTCGCCAAGAAATCAAATGGGATAGACAGCATTTAGACAGTATTCTTAGCCAATATTATAAAACCACAGAATCTATACTAGGCAAAAAAGTAATCATTTGGCCTGAGACTGCCATTCCCAGCATGTATTCAAATGTTGAAGCGTATTTTGCCCCGCTAGTGAGTAGTCAACAACGCTTAGGCGGGTCGTTAATTAGCGGTATACCGATGAAAGTTGAAGACAAAGCGCACCCAAAAGGCAGACGCTTACATAATTCGATTTTAAACCTGACTGAAAATACCCATTACCACAAACAACGATTAGTGCCCTTTGGTGAATATATTCCTTGGCAAGCAGAATTTAGAGATCTATTTAATTTCCTAAACATTCCTGACTTTAATTTTAGTGTGCCTAAAGTGCGTAAGCAACCGTTAATGCAAGTGGGAGATTTCAAATACAGCACCGCAATTTGTTACGAAATAGCCTATCCCGAACTGGTTCGTGAATACAGTAAAACCGCAGATTTAATCTTAACCTTATCTAACGATACTTGGTTTAGTCATTCCATAGGACCCGACCAGCACTTTCAAATTGCACGCATGCGCGCGGTAGAAAACGGCCGTTGGCTGGTTCGCAGCTCGAACAATGGCATCAGTGCGATCGTCGACCACCAAGGCAAGGTGGTAAAAATAGCGCCTCGATATGAGCAGGCAGTATTGGAAGGCCAGGTACAACCTATGCAAGGGCTTACTCCCTACCAGAGAATAGGCCAGTGGCCCTTTATTGGTGTTTATTTACTGTTATTGGGAGTTGGACTTTACAGCAACAGGAAACATGCTCTCTAGAGCACTGTCAAACTTTCCACTGATTTAAGAACAAGAACTGTAGATTATGTCCCTTTACCATTGAGCCAAACATCCTCACACCAGCCCCAGATTGAATCCCAGTGAATCTCTTCATTAACGCCGTGTTTAGGGGTCCAAGCACTGATGTAACCTTCTTGGGCAATAAAATAATAGCCTTCTAAAAGTTCGCAAATAGGAATTAACTCTCTTGGCATCCCCCTATCCCAAGCGATAAACGTCATGTCTGGCAAGTGGCTAGCGGCGTGTTCATCAGTGACCGTTACAGGTTGAATAGCGCCATACACTACATCACTGACACTGAGTAGGAAATCTTTTAAATCTGCTGGTAAGTGCAATAACAACTGCTCTTGGATAACCACTAAGTCATCTTCGTCCGGAAGCTCTATGGATGCAAACCTATCTTGATTTTTTTCTCGTAACAGATCGACTATTTCATTCATATTTTAGTATTCAATATTTACCATTAGTTATTCCAGTAGTCAGCCTAAATATTGGTCAGAATTAAAACATTATTTACCTGTTATATTTAGAGCTACGCTTAATTCATTTCTACTCAAGTAATTCAAATTTACTGGGGCCATCGAGCTTGGGTTTAGTTTTTGTAGAGGCCCCTAGGTCTTTATGAGCATTTATATCCGGCTCTGACGGGCTACTGTCTACTACTTTTAACTTCAGCCTCAAACGTAAATTATTGGCTGAGTCTGCATTGCGCAATGCTTCTTCTTGACTGATAATACCAGATTGCACCAACTCATATAATGAGGAATCGAAGGTTTTCATTCCCAAATTCTCCGATTTGGCCATGATTTCTTTTATACCTTCAATATCTCCTTTGGAAATCAAACCCTGAACAGTCGAGGTGTTGAGTAATACTTCTACCGCAGCAGTTCGCTTGCCAGTGAGAGTTTTTACTAATCTTTGCGATATTATGGCTCTGATATTTAGGGATAAATCAGATAGAACTTGAGCATGTGCCTCTTCTGGAAAGAAATTGATTATACGATCTAGCGCTTGATTGGCATTATTAGCATGCAATGTGGAGATAGCTAGGTGACCCGTTTCTGAAAAAGTCAGACAATGCTCCATGGTTTCTCTCTCCCTTATTTCTCCAATTAGAATAACATCGGGTGCCTGTCGTAAAGTATTCACTAGCGCGCTGTGATAGCTACGCGTATCTACCCCAACTTCACGCTGGTTAACTATCGATTTTTTATGCTTGTGGATAAATTCAATAGGATCTTCAATGGTAATAATATGCCCGCCTGAGTTGGCATTCCTGTGGTCTAGTAAGGAGGCAAGTGAAGTTGATTTACCTGAACCGGTTGCGCCGACAAATAAAATTAAGCCACGTTTATTCATGACCAGCTCTTTTAAATGTTCAGGTAATCCTAATTCCCGGAGAGCGGGAATATAACTTTTAATATTCCGAGCTACCAGTGCAAACTCATTGCGCTGTTTAAATATATTAACCCTAAAACGGCCCACACCGGCGATTGAGATAGCTAGGTTCATTTCTAGGTTATTTTGGAAAAGATTCCACTGCTGATCATCCATTATTTCACGGGATATCAGCTCAATCTCACCAACAGCGATTTTTTCTTGGCTCAGGGGAACCAGTTCATCTTGAATCTTAGCGCAAGGCGAAGCCCCTGTAGAGAGATATAAATCAGAGCCATCGCTTGTTGCTAATTCTGTCAAATACCTTTTAATATCCATAAAACTATCACACCTGAAAATAAAACATATTAGTTGATCAGCCAGCTGCAAGCTAAAAAAATATCAGTTCAACATTTCAAGCTTAGACCAGCCCTGATAAAGAGCCTATGATGAAGCCGCAGATTTTACCTTTGAAGGGCTAAGCTCCTAGACAGAGAAAATGACCAGCAGTCTGTTGCAACTCACTCGAGAGTTAAAGTAGCTACTATGCGTTTATATGGTTTGCTCAGAGTCCGCCAAAGTCAATAAACGCAACAACAGTTAGTGTTTAATATAGTAAAGACGGTAGAGGCTGACAGCAATCTTTTAACCCATAATAAAGGGTTTAACAATATCAACCGCTCTGCAAAGGCAATTATAGTCTAATATTTGAGTCACTATTAAGCATAGTTTATTCAGCGGTTAGCCTTTGAGCCGTTGTCACAAGCAGACGCCAGTGGCGGTCAGAGTCAGTTTCAGACGGTCAACGCTAAAAGGCTTTAGGGGTATCCGATAATCACCGAAATAGACGCTTAGATTGGGTTCAAAATTCGCGGCTCAGATCGTGTTTTCAGGGCTATTTTAGCGTTGAGTCCTAGATTCAAAAACTCGATCAGTATATAGGATGTTAATCCCCAAATCAGATTGCCGTCGTAAAGATAACAAGGGGCGTAACGCGCTTGAGATTTATATTGCGGCAGATGATCGCAGCGATTTATGTCGTTAAGGAAAAAATCTAGGGGTACTTTAAAAACTGAGTCTAATTCGCCAACATTTGCTAGCAACAAAGTATTTGCTGGAATAATCCCAACACAGGGAGTGACTTTCAATTGATGCAGAGAAACCCGCTCATCCAAACGACCAATAATATTGACCTGATCCGGTCTTAGATTTACTTCTTCTTCAGCTTCACGCAGGGCGGTGTGAACAATAGTCAGATCGTCAAAATCTCGTTTACCTCCGGGAAATGCAATTTCGCCACTGTGGCTAGATAACTGTCTTGCTCTTTTAGTCAGCACCACCTCAGGGCTCGCTTCATCAGTAATCGCAATAAGCACCCCTGCTTCGGGCAACTCTCTATCTATCCGCTTGGGCTGATAACAATTCAGACGCTCAGTTATTAACGCTAGCATTTTTTACCTATGAAGATTGATAGATTAGATTCAACGGGCTAATCAAGGTGTTTACACATTAACTGTAATTGAGTTAAGTATAGGCAGGAAAAGACAAGGTTGCCACTTAGAGCACCTTTGTTGAAATAAAAGCGACCCCACACTATTTCATTGACGTTTCACATAATTCCATAAAATTTCTAGTCACTATGATTAAACATTAAAAAAGTGCCTGAAGACTTCTCTATAAGGGCACTTTATATTCGACAACAAAATCTAATTTATAACTCTTCAATCTGTCTTTTCAAATCTTCAATTTTACGTGAAACAACTTTATTTAAGTGATCCATTTCTTCTAAGATATCTTCTTTACGGGCTTTAACATTCTTTTCGCCAGCCACTAAGGTATCTAGCTCAGCCACAGCCTTCAAAAAAAATGGCGATGACTCTGTGCTATCTCTGTAAGCGGTTAAACCTTCATTAACACGTAATTTTTTGTGTAAGCGCTTAAATTTATATTTCTTACTTTTATTCATCCACTCGCCTTGGTGGCGACGGTGATAGATCTTCAGAATATCTATATCACCTTCAATGCGAATGGTATAGCGTTCAACATCAGTAGGATCATCAAAACCCATTTCAATCAGAGCGGGATACTTTTTCACAGCCATTGTAAACTCCTGTTTTGTTGACTAAAAATTAGCAGCGACACTATTGGTATCATTGTACCCAATAGATAACATCATAGACCTTGCACTATAAGAATGCTCTAATTTTCAATAATATTCAGCGGGCAGAGCAATATAATGCATCGAAGAGCCTTTCTGCAAGTCAGCTATTGCTTATTTCAACCCAAGCACGTCTTGCATGTCATAAAGCCCCGCAGGTTTAGCTCCAAGCCAAGCAGCTGCACGAGCAGCACCTTTGGCAAAGGTCATCCGGCTACTCGCCTTATGGGTAATTTCTATACGTTCACCCTCGTTCGCAAACAACACAGTATGATCACCTACGACATCACCTGCTCGAATAGTTTCAAAACCAATTTCTTTTTGAGTTCTGGGACCAATAATACCTTCACGACCATACACAGCATGTTCTACAAGATTGCGATCTAGGGCATTCGCCACTACTTCACCTAAACTAACCGCGGTTCCAGAAGGCGCGTCGACTTTGTGCCTATGATGGGTTTCGATGATTTCCACATCGTAGTCATCGCCCAAAGTGCGCGCAATGGTATCTAGCACTTGAAAACACACATTCATTCCGACACTCATATTAGAGGCAAACACCAACGGAATATGCTCAGCGGACTGCGTCAATAGACTTTTTTGCTGAATATCTAATCCTGTAGTGCCTATCACCATCGCTTTAGCATGAGTGACACAGTACTGCAGGTTAGTCATGGTCAAATCGGGTGTGGTAAAGTCAATTAACAGATCAAAATCTTCGGTCACTTGGGATAAGTCACTCACACAAGTAATCGCTAATTTTCCGACGCCAGCCAATTCACCAGCGTCCACCCCTTTTAAAGAACTAGTTTGGCTAACGACTGCGGCACCTAATATTAATTGTGGGTGGTGTTGCACTGCTTCAATCAACACTTTTCCCATCCGGCCCGCTGCGCCTATTACTGCAATTCTAATCATTGTTTTTTCCTGTTCCAATACTGCCATTAGACAACTCTAGCAACTGAGTCAACTAAGCTTACAACTGTTGATTCATATTCAGTGCTGGTTTATCACAGCCGGAATCACCTACCACTTTAGCGGGAACACCTACGACCGTTTTACAAGGCGGGACATCACTCACAACTACACTTCCTCCGCCCACTTTAGCACCGCGTCCAATCTCTAGATTACCGAATATTTTAGCACCGGCACCAATCATTACTCCCTCACGAACTTTGGGATGTCGGTCACCGCTCTCATTTCCGGTACCGCCTAAAGTAACACCTTGTAGGATAGACACGTCATCTTCTATCACACAAGTTTCACCGATAACTATACCTGTTGCATGATCAAACATCACACCGCAACCAATGATAGCGGCTGGATGGATATCCACTTGAAATACGATACTAACCCTGTGCTGAATGTATAAAGCGACAGAACGTCGATTATTCTGCCACATCCAATGGGATACACGATAAGCCTGCAGCGCTTGAAAACCTTTGAGATACAACAAAACATTCAAACTCTTTTCAACCGCAGGGTCTCTACTGCGAACGGCAATCAGATCCTTACAGGCAGAATTTAACATAACGGGGTCCGCGAGCATCGCCTGTTCTAAAATCTCTCTCAATAATACCGGAGACATAACCTCATCAGACAATTTCATCGCCAATATAAATGATAGTGCTGATTGGATACTAGAATGATTGATAATACTGGAGTGATAAAAACTCGCCAGCATAGGCTCAGCTAACATTTCGTCGCTGGCCTCTTCTTGTATAGAGGCCCATAACTGTTTCGGTGTCGCTTCTAAGCTACTCATAAAACAACCTATTTTATCAGCGGTAGGCACTAAAACGCCTCAACCGATTTTTAACTAACAAAAAAAGAGCCGCTAAGCGGCTCTTGGATAAATTTCTTAATCCTCGAAAAGTTTTTTCACGGAATCAAAGAATGACTGTTTTTTGGGGCTGTGTTTCTTTTGCCCTTCATCAGTGGTATCTTGAAATTCACGCAACAGTTCTTTTTGTCGACTGTTTAAGCTAACGGGGGTTTCTACTAATACTTTCACCATTAGATCACCTGTGCCCCCCCCGCTGACAGGCGAGACACCTTTCCCCCGCAACCTAAACCTCTTCCCGGTTTGGGTCTCGGCCGTAATTTTTAACTAACCCCGACTCTCTAGTGTAGGCACTTCTAGTTGCCCACCTAAGGCAGCGTCGTGAAAAGAA
>JAWUWK010000027.1:0-18155 GCA_034111875.1 Gammaproteobacteria bacterium | reverse complement strand
TGGCTATCAGTTAGGGGGGTTTCCATCACCTTGGTCCGAATGGAAAGACCGTTACAGAGACACCATGAGATGCTATTGGCGCGGTGATAATGGTATGTTGCCGGACTTTGCCCGCAGAATTCATGGTTCCAGTGATATCTTTGAGCACAGTGGACGTCAGCCCTACGCCAGTATTAATTTTCTAACCAGTCACGATGGTTATACACTGCATGATTTAGTCAGTTACAAAGAGCGCCACAATCAAGCCAATGGTGAAAATAATCGAGACGGACACGCAGATAATTTTTCACACAATCAGGGTGTAGAAGGTGTTAGCAACGATGAAGCTGTGTTAGCTCTGCGATTGCGCCAAATAAAAAATATGTTAGCCACTTTAATGCTTTCTCAAGGTGTGCCTATGTTACTTGCCGGTGATGAAATGGGCCGCAGCCAAAAAGGCAACAATAATGCCTATTGCCAAGACAATGAAATTAATTGGTTAAATTGGGACGATAACGCCTTATATGCCGAAGAACTCAAATTATTTACGGCCAACTTGAGTCAGATCCGAAAGCGCTTTCCAATGTTAGCCTATCAGCGTTTTATTCACCACGATGATGATCAGTCTGCAACCGCTATCAGATGGTTCCATCCCTGTGGAAACATCATGCAAAAAGAGCATTGGCACTCGCATCATGCGCATACGTTAGGCTATCTAATACAAGAGAAAGAAGCCGTTTCCAACAGTCTATTATGCCTTTTTCATGCAGGCAAAGAAGCCATAGAATTTCAACTACCCGAGCTAGACAATATAGCGCATTGGCAAGTGATGATTGATACCAATACCGCTGTCAATAGTGATAGAGATGAGCAGCGCCATATACCCGCGGATAGAATGATCACTATCGCGCCTTTATCGACGATTGTTTTATTAAACGATCCTTTATAAATAATAGGATTTACCGATAATATGAACCAGAAAAATAGCCACTGTAAAGTAACCCCAAACAATAACAATGTGTTGATGAATGAAGATACCTTTACAGAAGACTTAGCCCGTCATTTCCACTATTCATTAGGCCGTGACAAAGTACTAGAATCTCACTTATATCTTTATAATGCCCTGGCGATTACGATTCGTGATCGTCTGGTTGACCAGTGGAGAAAAACCCGCGCCTCAAGAGTTCAACAGCGCCGTGTCGGTTATATCTCGCTAGAGTTTTTAATGGGAAGAACTCTTAACAATGCCATTTTGAATTTAGATTTAGATGATACCGTTCGCGACGCCCTCAAAGAATATAGCTGTGAATTAGAAGATGTTGAACAGGCAGAGCATGATGCAGGCTTAGGCAATGGTGGTCTAGGCCGTTTAGCGGCGTGTTTTTTAGATAGTTGTGCCAGCTTGTCTCTAGCGGTTGTCGGTTACGGTATTCGTTATGAATACGGTATGTTCAACCAAAAAATCAAAAACGGTAACCAAGTAGAGCACCCCGATAATTGGCTGCGTAACGGTAATCCTTGGGAAATAGCCGCTCCAGAAAAAGCGGTTAGAGTGAAGTTTTTCGGTCATGTTGATGTGATTACTAAGCGAAATGGCGAGCAGTACAGTCAATGGAATAACACCCAAGATGTTCTAGCCGTCCCTTACGATATGCCTATTCCAGGCTATCAAAACGCAATAGTTAATACTTTAAGATTGTGGAAGTCTCAAGCGACGGACGAATTTGATCTGAGTGAATTTAACGCCGGTAGTTATACCGAAGCGGTGGCTCGAAAAAATCTTGCAGAACAAATCACTATGGTATTGTATCCCAATGATAGCAGTGAAAATGGTAAAGAGCTGCGCCTGCGCCAACAGTACTTTTTATCTTCTGCGTCACTGCAAGATACCATCAACAGTTATGTTGAACATCAGGGTGAGGATTTTAGTCGCTTTATTGAACTCAATAGTTTTCAATTAAATGATACCCACCCGAGTATCGCGGTACCTGAATTAATGCGTCTCTTAATCGATGATTATGAAATTTCTTGGGACGATGCCTGGGATATCACATCGCGCACTATGGCTTATACAAATCACACATTATTACCAGAAGCCCTCGAAAAGTGGCCGGTCAGATTGTTTGAAAATTTACTGCCGCGTATTTTAGACATTATCTATGAAATAAATGCCAGATTTCTGCAACAGGTCGCTGTCTTATGGCCAGGGCAGCCTCAAAAACAACGCGCATTGTCACTAATTGAAGAAGGTCATGAAGCGCAAGTAAGAATGGCACATCTGGCCATTGTTGGCAGTTTCTCAGTCAATGGTGTGGCGGCGTTACATACTAAGCTTTTAAAGGCCGGACTGTTTAATGATTTTTATCAGCTTTGGCCTGAAAAGTTCAATAACAAAACCAACGGAGTGACACCGCGTCGCTGGCTATCTCACTGTAACAAAAGTCTGGCGACGCTGATTTCCAGTAAAATTGGTCAATCTTGGGTGGCTGATTTTTCTGAGGTCGCATTAATCCGTGAATTTGCCGATGATGCGGTGTTTCAAACTCAGTGGCGTGAAAGTAAAAAAGCCAATAAAGCGGTTTTAGCTGACTTTGTTGAAAAGTCGACCGGTGTAAAATTTGAACAGAACATGATGTTTGATGTTCAGGTAAAACGTATTCATGAATACAAACGTCAGTTGTTAAATATTTTGCATGTAATTGCTTTATATGATCGTATTCGCAAGGGCGACGTTGCGGACATTACTCCACGATGTGTGCTCATCGGCGGTAAAGCGGCACCGGGCTATGCGATGGCGAAGCAAATTATCAAATTAATTAATAATGTCGCTGCCAGTGTCAATCTAGATCCAAAAGTATCCAGATACTTGAAAGTAGCTTTTATTCCTAATTATAATGTATCCGCGATGGAAATTATTTGTCCGGCAACCGATTTGTCAGAGCAAATATCGACGGCGGGAAAAGAAGCTTCGGGCACAGGTAACATGAAGTTCATGATGAATGGCGCGCTGACAATAGGCACTCTAGATGGCGCCAACATAGAAATAAGGGACGCTGTTGAAGCTGAAAATTTTTTCTTATTTGGTGCTCAAGCCGATCAGATAAAGGTTATTTTTGAAAATTACCAACCCGATGAAATTATAGCTAATTCTGAGGCTTTATCATCGGTGATGCAGTTGTTAGAAACGGGCCATTTTAATTAGTTTGAGCCGGGGATTTTTGATTCTATTATTAAATCAATTCGTGACCCGCAAGACATATGGTTAACCGCTTATGACTTTGACAGTTACTTTGAGGCACAACGGCGAGTGGATCTCGCCTATAAAGACCAAACAGTTTGGACCCAAAAAAGTATTTTAAATACCGCTGCCAGTGGTGTGTTTTCTAGTGACAATACCATTAGGCAATACCGTGATGAAATATGGAAATTATAGTCTTAGTCATTGAATGATGAAAAAATAAATAAGTTTAAATTTAATTATTAATTTTTTATGGGGATTGTTATGCCAAAATTTGAAGAGCGCAGGATCAGTAGTTTAACCAAAGAAACCTATGCTTTAGTGCTAGCGGGGGGGCGCGGATCTCGGTTGTTTGAATTAACCGACAGCCGGGCCAAACCGGCGATTTTTTTTGGTGGTAAATTTAGGATCATAGATTTTCCTTTATCGAACTGTATTAACTCTGGTATTCGCCGCATTGGCATAGCGACCCAATATAAATCACATTCGCTTATTCGTCATGTGAATCGAGGGTGGGGGCACTTTAAAAAAGAACTCGGTGAGTCAATTGAAATCCTCCCGGCCTCGCAGCAAAAAGGCGATGGTTGGTATATGGGCACTGCCGATGCAGTGTTTCAGAACATCGATATTATTCGCCACGAACTACCAAAATATGTGATGATTTTATCGGGAGATCATGTCTATCGCATGGATTATGGGCCTCTGCTGGCAAAACATGTGGCCAATGGGGCTGATATGACGGGCTGTTGTATTGAAGTGCCGGTTGATGAGGCCGCAGGGGCCTTTGGTGTGATGACGGTTGACGAAAAAAACCGTGTTTGCAGGTTTGATGAAAAACCAGAGAGCCCGTCACAGGTGCCTGGAAAACCAGGTATTACCTTAGCCTCGATGGGTAATTACGTTTTTAATACTGAGTTTTTGTTTGAACAATTAGAAAAAGATGCAGCGCAAGAAGGCTCAAGTGGCGATTTTGGTAACGACATTATCCCGCGAATTATTAAATCTCATCGAGTTTTTGCCTTTCCATTTAAAGATCCCGATAGCGATAAACAACCTTATTGGCGTGATGTAGGCACTTTAGATTCATTCTGGGAAGCTAATATGGAATTAGTAGACCCCGAACCTCAGCTTAATATGTACGATGAGAATTGGCCTATTTGGACTTACCAAGAGCAGACAGCACCGGCCAAATTCATCTTCGATCAAAACAGCAGACGCGGCATTGCAATTGATTCTACTGTCTCCGGCGGGGTTATTATCTCAGGCTCCACGGTGAGACATTCTGTGGTGTTCTCTAAAGTAAAAGTTAACTCTTATTGCGATATTGTCGAATCTGTGATTTTACCCGGCGTGGTTATACACCGTGATTGCAGGATTAAAAAAGCCATTATAGACCGAAGCTGTGTTGTCCCAGAGGGTATGCAAATTGGTGTCAATCATGAGCAGGATCGTGCCAATGGCTTTAGAGTGACAGAAAAAGGTGTCGTGTTAGTCACCAGAGGAATGTTAGCGGCGCTTAATAAATAATTCAGCATCAAGGGGTTTTGCAGGTGATCAAGTAACCTTCAGGTTACTTGAAATACTTCTTCATTTTCACAATCGTAGACCTCCAAATTATTTTAAAATACTCAATTGATAATATGAAAATATCTGAGATCTTGGCACTCAGTATCGAGTGAAGATAATACCATGCAAAAACAAGCTAAAACCGGCGTTTAACCCAGTAAATGAGGATTTGGAGTTTGTTTTTAACGGCGTATTACTGCCTGTAGAAATAGTGCCAAGGTCTTATCTCAATTGTCTCGTGATAGCACATTGATATATTAGGAAGTAACGATGAATATCCAAGCGCAAAGCTTGTTAGATAACCAAGCCATATTGTCAATTATTAATGCGACACATGTTGATGTGTTCTCAGTGTTGGGTATGCATAATCATCCAACGGATAAAGGACTGATTCTGCGGGTCTTTTTACCAAAAGCTAGCGGCGTAGACGTCATCGACAGTAAAACCAATAAAAAGGTTTGTGGACTACTTTTGGTACATCCAACAGGGCTTTTTGAGGGGACTTTAGGACGTCGACGTAATACGTTTGCCTATCATCTTCGTGTTACCTATGGCGATGAAACGCTAATAGTAGAAGACCCTTACCGCTATCCGTCATTACTCAAAGATGATGATATATACCTTTTTTGTGAAGGCACTCATGAACAGACATATCAATGGATGGGTGCGCATGAACTTGTCGTCGACGCTGTTCGGGGCACGCATTTTGTAGTATGGGCACCGCAGGCCATACGTGTTTCGGTGGTGGCTGATTTTAATTTTTGGAATGGCCAATGTCATGTCATGAGAAAGCATATCAACGCCGGATTGTGGGAAATATTCATTCCCAATGTTGGCAATGATGTCAATTACAAATATGAGATTTTAGATGCAAAGGGCCATATTCGGCCACTAAAAGCGGACCCCTATGCCTTTTCAATGCAACACCCTCCTCAAACTGCATCAAAAGTTGTTGCCAGTAATGACTATTCTTGGCATGACAGCGACTGGATGGACGAACGTGTTTCATCGCAAAATCATTACCATGGCCCAGTATCCATTTATGAAGTGCATTTAGGCTCTTGGAAAAGACATCCTCAAAACCACTCTAATACTGGACATTCACCGGCGTATTTAACTTATAGAGAATTAGCTGAACATTTAGTGCCCTATGCGCTAGACATGGGATTTACACATCTTCAATTAATGCCGGTGAGTGAGTATCCTTTTGATGGCTCTTGGGGCTATCAGCCGGTAGGGTTGTTTGCGCCAAGCTCACGTTTTGGTAGTGGCGATGATTTTAAATATTTTGTCGATTGTTGTCATACGGCTGGCATTGGCTTACTACTTGACTGGGTTCCCGGTCATTTTCCCACTGATGCTTATGGTACTGGAAAATTTGACGGCTCATGTTTATATGAACATGAAGATATTCGAAAAGGTTTTCATCCTGATTGGCAGACCTTAATTTATAATTATGGTCGCTCAGAAGTAAAAAGCTATTTGATCAGCAACGCCTTGTATTGGTTAGATCAATTTCATATTGACGGCTTGCGAGTCGATGCAGTGGCGTCGATGTTATATTTGGATTACAGCAGACAAGCGGGAGAGTGGATCCCCAATGTTAACGGTGGTCGAGAAAATCTAGAAGCCATTGAATTATTACAACAAGTGAATAGCCGTGCCTATTTGAAGTATCCGGGTGTAATGATGATTGCCGAAGAGTCAACTGCATGGCCGGGTGTCTCTAAGCCGGTTGATGGCGGGGGTTTAGGCTTTGGTTTTAAATGGAACATGGGCTGGATGAATGACACGTTAAAGTATATGCAGCGTGACCCCATTCATCGCCAACATCATCATAATGAAATGACTTTTGGCTTAGTTTACAGCTTCAATGAGAATTTTGTCTTGCCAATAAGCCATGATGAAGTGGTACACGGCAAAGGTTCTATGTTGCATAAAATGCCCGGTGATGATTGGCAAAAATTTGCAAATCTGCGTGCCTATTACGCGTTTATGTGGACACATCCGGGTAAAAAGTTACTCTTTATGGGCTGTGAGTTTGCACAGCGTAATGAGTGGAATCATGATCAAAGCTTGGATTGGCATTTGCTTGAAGAGGGCCCACACAAAGGCATTCAAACGTTAATCAAAGATCTAAATCACACTTATCGTAATCTACCTGCACTGCATGAATTAGATTGCGATGGAGCGGGTTTCGAATGGTTAGATTCTCAAAATAGCCAGCAATCAATTTTGACCTATCTACGCCGGGGCAAGTTGCCAAGTGCGCTGGTGTTAGTGGTGGTCAATTTAACCCCTAACGCCTATCAAGACTATAGTGTTGGTGTGCCTTTAGCTGGCTTTTATAGAGAGTGCTTAAATACTGATAGCGAAAATTACGGTGGCAGTAATCTGGGTAATGACGGGGGGATTTGTTCCCAAAAAATAGTCTGTGGCGGTCAAGCTAATCAAGTGTCACTATCGATTCCACCGCTTGCCACTATGATATTTGAATGGCGAGCTGAAGATTAAAAATAGTGTCATTAACGATCAATAGTAACCTTAATATTTAAGGAGAAGTATGGCGATTAAAAAGATTAAAACCCAGGCGTTTAAAGATCAAAAGCCGGGTACTTCAGGTTTAAGAAAGAAAGTGCATCAATTTCAACAACCGGGATATTTAGAGAACTTTGTTCAAGCAATTTTCAATACTATTGTCCCTTGTGCCAATAAAACACTGGTACTGGGAGGCGATGGCCGCTTTTATAATCGTGAGGCGATACAGGTTATTATTCGCATGGCGGTTGCCAATGGTTTTGCTCATGTTTTAGTGGCCAAGGCTGGCATCTTATCCACGCCGGCAGCGTCTTGTGTTATCCGTAAATATAGGGCTTGTGGTGGGATTATTCTCTCTGCTAGTCACAATCCAGGTGGCCCAGACGAAGATTTCGGGATTAAATTTAATGGCGAAAACGGCGGCCCTGCAGCCGAAAAACTGACCAATGACATTTTTAAGCAAACATTATCGATGCAAGAATATAAGCTAATTGATACCGAAGATATTGAACTTGATCAAATAGGACAACTGCAGATAGAGCAGACTCTGATTGAGGTTATTGATCCTGTCAGTGATTATGCAGACTTAATGGAATCAATGTTTGACTTTAATTTAATTAAAAAATTACTAACCAAAGGTGATTTCAACATATGTTTTGATGCTATGCATGCTGTGAATGGTCCCTACGCCAAAGAGATTATTGAAAATAGATTAGGCGCACCTGCCGGTACTGTGATTAATGGTATACCTCTAACGGATTTTGGAGGAGGACATCCAGATCCCAATTTAGTGCATGCTCACGAACTAGTTGGGTTGTTGCATGGCAGTGATCGATTCGATTTTGGTGCAGCATCTGACGGTGATGGCGATCGAAACATGGTGCTAGGCAAGGCCTTTTACATTAATCCTTGTGATAGTTTGGCAATATTAGCCGCCAATGCTAATTGTATACCCGCGTATGCTAAAGGTATTGCAGGCGTTGCGCGCTCCATGCCAACCAGCAGAGCGGTAGATCGTGTCGCCGATGCAATGAATATACCTTGTTATGAAACGCCGACTGGCTGGAAGTTTTTCGGCAACTTGTTAGATGCCGGAAAAATCACTCTGTGTGGTGAAGAAAGTTTTGGTACCGGCTCTGACCACGTCAGAGAAAAAGATGGTTTATGGGCCGTATTGTTTTGGCTCAACTTAATCGCGTTTAAACAACAGCCTGTCAGCGACATCGTCAGAAACCACTGGCGGCAATATGGTCGCGATTATTTCACACGCCATGATTATGAAGCTATTGATAGTGATAGTGCACAAGCAATGTTCAGTAGGCTAAAAGCAACGCTGCCATCTTTACCTCGTCAGGCAATTGGTGGCTTAATAATCGACAGTGCAGATGATTTTGAATATCTTGATCCTATCGATAATAGTTTAACCACAGGGCAGGGGGTTCGTATCTTTTTAAACAACGCTGGACGCATAGTGTTCAGGCTCTCAGGGACTGGTACGCAAGGCTCAACATTGCGCGTTTATATAGATTGCTATGAAAACAATCCTCAATTAATAGAACAAGATACCCAGCAAGCTTTAAGTAAATTAATTAACTTAGCGGAAATCCTAGCAGGTATTAAACAGTTTACTGGCAGAGACAAACCTGACGTTATTACCTAGGGGGCATTTGAGCTTAAGATCTGAGCATAACGATTAGCTGATTACATGACTTCAAAGTTGATATAGAGTGTATGATATTGGTTTTACAGTGGAATTAAAAAAATATTAGCTTGAACCGTCGGTTATCTGAGTGGTTTTCTAATGGTCGTAGAAACAAGAGTTTGGATTCAATGTTGGCGTGAAATCACTGATTCAGGGATCTGTAAAATTGAACAATAATAAGAATAGATAATTAATGGATGTGTAAATGAAGATATTAATGGCTGCCGCTGAAAATGACGCTTTGCCAGGGGGAAAGGTAGGCGGCATTGGTGATGTATTGCGCGATATTCCGGTCGCTTTAGCCGATATCGGTCAACAGATTGATGTGGTTGTGCCCAGTTATGGTCGTTTTTCTAAATTGTCAGGGGCAAAACATATATCAACCCTGCAAGTTAACTTTGGCGGAATATTTGAATCTGTAGAGGTGTTTCATCTTACACTAGAAAATACTCCAGATAGTGTCAATCAATGGGTGCTTGAACATCCATTATTTGCGGTGGGTGGTGAAGGTAAAATTTACTGTAATGATCCAGAGGATAGACCTTTTGCCACTGATGCAACAAAATTTGCCCTGTTCAGTGCCGCCGTCGCTAAAGCTTTAATCTGTGATCTGTTTGGCCGCATCGATGTTTTACATTTACATGATTGGCATGCCGCTATCGTGCTGGTATTGAAAGCCTATGATCCTGAATACCAAGCACTCAAGTCAATACAATGCGTTTACACTATCCACAATTTGGCCTTACAGGGTATAAGGCCTTTGGATGGTGATGAGTCATCATTAAAAGCATGGTTCCCTAAGCTTAAATTCAACGATGCTCAGATTAATGATCCGCGATACCTTAATTGTTTTAATCCGGTACGCGCAGGGATTAATCTTGCAGATAAGGTTCATGCGGTATCGCCAACATACGCTAAAGAGATATTATTACCTAGTTGTGCAGAACAAGGTTATTTTGGCGGTGAAGGTTTAGAATGTGATCTACAGAGCGCGGCTCTCTCAGGCAGATTGCACGGCATACTCAATGGCTGTGAGTACCCCAAAAAGATCTACCATCGTCTGAGTTTTGATGGATTGATAACACGTTCTGAAAACCAAGTATTAACATGGATTTCAAACAATTCTCTGCATGATAAAGCACATCTCATTGCGATAACTCGATTAAAACAACTGGCTGCTAAACAATATAAACTGCCGCCACTGGTGATGACATCAGTAGGTCGCATTACCGATCAAAAAGTACGTCTATTTCAACAAGTGATGGCCAATGGTGAAACAGCTTTAGTGCAGTTACTCAATATTTTAGGCGATGATGGCGTTTTCATCCTATTAGGTAGCGGAGATAATCAATTAGAAAGCTACTTCACAGACATCGCTGCAGAGCACACTAACTTTGTATTTCTTAAAGGTTACTCACAATGCCTATCAGAATGTGTTTACAGCAGTGGCGATTTATTTTTAATGCCAAGTTCATTTGAACCTTGTGGTATCAGTCAAATGCTTTCAATGCGGGCAGGGCAGCCATGCTTGGTGCATAGTGTTGGCGGTTTAAGGGATACCATCATTGATGATAAAAACGGCTTTTCTTTTGCTGGCACTAACCCTCTAGAGCAAGCTGAAAATATGCTGATTCGTTTTAAGTCATTGTTAACGCTGAAAAATAAAAAACCGGAGGTATGGGATGAAATAGCTAAAACCGCCCGAAATGAAAGGTTTTTATGGCGAAAGGTTGCACAGGACTACCTTAAATTTTTATACCAAAGTTATTAAGCGAACAGGCAGTGCAAGTATAAGGTTTGCTCTAGCACAGTATCAAAGAAAACAGCAGGGCGCCTCTTCATGCCACAGCGGATATTTGGCCATCATTTTAGCGTATAACTGACTCTGTAACTGACGGGCCAACCAAGCTTTAACTTTAGGATAGGGCGCTTTTGCAAACCATTTTCGATCAACACGCCCAAACTGGCGCATAAAAGGGATGAGTGAATAGTCGGCCAAACTGGCGTGGTTACCCACAAAAAAGCCATGTTCGGTTAAGCCTAATTCAAGGCCTTGAATAAATACTTCGCACTGCTGACGCCATAAAACTTCACTGTCTCTATGGTAACGTTTAGCGGCGCGGTATTGCTCCAGCGGATGTTTGAACTCATCGTCACCACGCTGAATCAGTTGAATAACCTGTTGGTGGTTATCGGTATTATTGTGCTGCAATAAATCCCGGGGATCGTTTTGCTCTAGTGCCCAGAGCATGATCTCAACGCTTTCTTCAATGACAGTGCCATCGGCTAAGATTAATACAGGCACCGTCCCTTTAGGGGATACGGTGAGCATTGCTTGAGGTTTGTTTTTAAGGGTGATGGCGCGGATGATGATGCGTTGCTCACTGAGCAGCAGCGCCAGGCGCGCCCGCATAGCATAGGGGCAGTTTTGCAGTGAATACAATATGGGTAGCTGACTGTTGGCACGCGGGTTGACATTCGGGTCTATCTTAGGCTCGATCATAACCCTTGAGTGTACTGGGCGTTGGTTTTAATGCTGACTAAGTTGTTAATATGCGCCTGAGCATCAATATTTATCGCATTATCAGTACTGAGTGTATTTTCAAAATGTTGGAGTAACATCAACTTATCTAACTTTTCTTTAGAGCCACTGCCAATATCTGTAAGGTCAATAAAGAACTCATCAAAGACATGTTCTAAATCGTTGATAATCTCTAAATTTAAAAATTGCTCATGGTTATAGATACTCGGATAGCCACCTTTTTGTTTGTCAACTGCAAAGGACACGCCTTTGACATTGGTAATGGTTGTGGCTTTAGTACATTTGAGCATACAACCATCTTCAATCGTCGGTTTCTTGCAGCCCACTGTTTGTTGAAAGAAGCACTGGCGGCTAACCATCATCATAATAGGGTGGTAAATACTGTATATCATTTTAAAATTTTCAGGACGCGCAAGATTTTTTATTTGCAGCTGATTGATTTCATTAGAAATAAAAGCGCCGGCACAGTTCAATTCTTCTTTTAAGGTCATGAGTGCATAAGAGTTAGTGGTGTTTAAAAACGGCCCCGCAATCCATTCAATACCCATTTGATTTGCCACATAAGCGATGCCGGTATTGTTACTGACAATTTTAGCAGGCTTAACTTTGTGAAGAATATTTACCGCCTCTAGGTAGTCTTTGCCAATTAATACCGCGGGGAACCATGGAATTAGTTTAGGGTTAGCCTGCAATATATCGCTGTACTTGGGTGATTCTTTTTTATAGCTTTCAGGCAGTTTAAAGTAGACATCAGCCTGCGTTGCATCGGCGAGATAAAAATCTTTTTCATCGCTGATCAGGATAGACAAGGTAGGTTTATTGCCTGGCTGATTATTCACAAGCTTAGGTTGAGAGACTAATTTAGGCAAATCTACAGCGGTGATGACTTCACTATCGTCGTTTAGATAGTAAGCCACTTGGTTTTTTAGAACGGTTAATTGTTTAAAAGGAATACTCAGTCCCGCGGCCATTTCACTGACATCAAAACGCTCAATAATATAATCTGAATTATTGAAAATCTTAAAGCGCTTTTCAAATGTGGTTAGATCTAATGGCGATTTTTCAGATTGGATCAGGGTCGAGCTCGAGGTTGCAATAAACGGCAGATGGCTATTTTTTGCATTTTCTTCGATGATAACAGTGACCGTCAGGGGCTGGTTTAACTCACCCGAAAACTTAAGTGTAATATTTTGTTTGGCAATACTGAGGTACTGAATCTTGTCTTCAAGAGTGGCCCCCAACGCTTGCTTATCGGTATAAAGAGTTTGTGTCACGTCTTGAATTTGCACCACCGAAATGGCACTACTGCTTGCAACTGCATGTGTCACACTGTGGTCGCGAGGATTATCAATAAACATATCCTTGCTTAAATGACCGGTTAAGAAAGAGTTAGTGAAATCACGGTTAAAAACTTTATGTAAATTAGAATCATCTTCGCGCAGCTTACCGGTTTCAATAAACTGATTAATATTTTGTCGCCAACTATCGACTACAGTGTAGACGTAGTGAGCGCCTTTAATACGGCCCTCGATTTTTAATGAGTCGACACCCGCTTCGACCAATTGAGGCAGGTCAAAATATGCTGAATTATCTTTTAAATTGAGTGGGAATTTATTACCGGTTTTGCCGGGCACATATTCATCTCGGCACGCTTGGCTGCAGCGACCACGGTTGCCTGAGTTACCGACGCTGACCGAGCTCGAATAACATTGACCGGAGAAAGCAATACATAAAGAGCCGTGCACAAACACTTCGGTTAATACTTGGTGTTGATGGGCGAGGGCGGTTAATGATTTGATCTCAGGCAGATTGAGTTCGCGGGATAGATTGACCCGCGATGCACCGGCTTGTTTTAAAAATAAAATTTGCCCTGGATTATGCGTTGTTAACTGGGTAGACGCATGGATGTCTAAGGTCGGAAAATGTTTTTTTACTAAGTTGAATAGCCCCAAATCTTGGACAATAATGCCATCTATACGAGTGTTAACTAACTTATTTAAAAGCTTAAATAACCCCGCCATTTCCTGCTCGAGAATAACCACGTTCAAGGTGAGGAAAACCTCGCAATTATACTTGTGAGCAAGACGCAATATCCCCGTAAGCTGATCAAATGATAAATTGGCCGCTCGATTACGCGCATTAAAGGTATCGAGTCCGCAATAGACCGCCGTGGCTCCAGCGACAATCGCTGCTTTAATGGCTTCTACATCGCCACCGGGGGCTAATAATTCGATCTTTTGAGTTGCTGTGCTCATATGCGCGTGACACCTAATTCTTGAGTTAAACAGTCGCTATAATTGGGCAGGCATTTTAGCTCGAAGTGAAGGCTAATGCCATCTCTGTCTGTGAATATTACAGCCTTTACTAGGGCTTTTTGGCGTGCTTTATGGCTCGTATAAACGCTCTAAAAAATTAAATTGGTTAAACTCAAGCACGAATGAAGTTTTGCCTGTTGAATTAGAGTCAAAGCGCTGCAATCTGAGGCAAACGCTTAGGTTTTTAATAGGCCAACAATAACCCTTGGGATGTTTTGCCTATGATCGAGGTTATTGATAATCAAATGGCACTTAGGCGCTATTAATCTAATCCCTTTAAGAAACGACTTGAAGGTTTTAGATTAAGTTAGTCCATCTAAGCGGTGTTTGAAGATTACTGATCACTGGGGTTTTCTATATAGATTAAAAAACTAACGGTTTTAGATGCCAGCGCAACTGTGAGTCAGTGTTGCTCTGGTTAGTTATCCTTAAAAAGGTCTGATAGTCGTATACTCTTGGAATTTTTCAAGACTATGTTTAAGTCCTTCTTCGATATGCTGGCGTAAAATTTTTTCAGCACTGATAATGTCCCTGTTTAACACGGCTTCAAATAATTTTTTGTGTTCACCCGCCGCACTGTCTCCACGAAAAGTCACTATTTGCATTTGGTAACGAAGATATTTTTTGTAAACAATATCATGGATAGCCAATAAGTTCTTGGATCCACAGGCTTTGATCAATGACTGGTGAAACTGCCAGTCATATTGTTTCCAAAGCTCCTTGTTAGAATTATCACCCGTGCGCATTTTCTGTTCCATTCTATTCAATTTATAGTGCGCCGAAACAACTTCGCCCTAATTCAAGAAGCTGGCCCCTAATATTTTCGATGATTAACCCGCTGGAAACCAAGGTTCCGCATCTGAGTTTGGTTCTGGATCGGAGGTTGGCTCCGGATCGGAGGTTGGCTCTGGATCTGGTTCTAAGAGCGTCACTTCATTGAAACCACACTCAGTCGCAAACAATAAGGCAGAATTTACAGTTTTAAAATAGCGAGTACTGCCCCGCGCTCGTGTTAGCTCCATCCACTCACCTGTGGCAGAGCAGAGGCTTAGTGTGTAGTGGTCTTCGACATGCTCTATCTTACATTGTGTGATCGTTCCGCGAGAAACATCAGATTTGATAGTGTATAGGTCCATAATAATTTCCTCCAGTGATATTATGAACTTAAAATTAATAAAAATACACTGAGAGCTCGGGGATTGTATGTAATACGTGTAATTTGTTGTCACAAGGATTATTTGGAGAGGAAATCGCTCGGAATTTTTTTCCGTATATTGCTATAAATCTATATTGATTAAGCACTTGGTCTTAACGATGTTTTTATTGTGCCTAGGTGGTGTCTCTACACGCTTATTGTTAATAAGCTTGGGATTTTTGATAATATCATTAAAATCGAAGACCAAACTCTCCGTTTCTAGCGATATTAGGTAAATATTGAGTAGTTTTCGCCTTATTTATACCCAAAAACCGTGAAATTAATAACCTATAAGAGATGTGACAACAAATTTCACGTATTACGTACAGACCCCATATTGAAGAGCTTAAACCTAGGAAAATTAAGGCAACTAATTTTTCAGAAAAATATTTGGATACAAAGAAAACGAGGAGGGGATAATTCAAAGGTAAGCGATGTTCTATCGGCATCTTGACCCTAGTGACTTTATTTAATTCTTGCCAAAGGTGTGTTCCAAGGCAACAGTGCATCCAGTTTTTCTGGTGTGTCCGCATCGGCGATACGATCGAGTATATATTTAATGTAGGCATATGGATCTATGCCATTAGCCTTGGCGGTCTCGATCAAAGAGTAACAGGTGGCGCTTGCTCTTGCGCCATGTGGAGTATCGGCAAAGAGCCATGCTTTGCGACCGATAGCAAAAGGCCGAATAGCATTTTCAGCAAGCGCATTGCTAATATTCAGCTTACCATCGGCGCAATAATCAACCAAATAGGGCCACTGGTTGAGCATATATTGCATCGCTTTAAAAGTGTGGCTACCCTTGAGTACCTTACCAATGTTTTTTTCAAGCCATATTTTTAACGACTCTAAAATTGGAACCGCCAACGCTTGGCGCGTGTTGTATCGCTGATGGTTATCCTGGTCTTTAATACCCGTTTCAATGCGATAGAGTTGACGTATTTTGCTCAAGGCAACATCCGCCTCGCTCGGCTGGCCTTTGCGTTTTTCACCTTTTGCGGGCTCAGCTGCTTTAATAGCTTCTATGAACTTACGACGTGCGTGATCCATACAACCAATGCGGGTGACCGTGTCTTTTTTGTAGACTTGAGAATAACCGCTGTACCCATCGGCTTGTAATACCCCACTGAATCCATCCAGCAGACGTTCGGCAACAGCCCCCGCACGGGAGGGATCATAATCGAATAACACCGACGGTTTTCCTGGCGGACCGCCGCGTATGACCCACATCCATTTATCTGACTGGGCTGTTTTTCCAGGCTCTTTCAATACTTGTAGGCGGGTCTCATCGGCTTGTAGGTAATCGCCACTGTTTTGAAGCGTTCGAATCCGTTCAAGCAAAGGTTTGAAGACAAGATCGAGGCGTATGATCCATTGAGCCATGGTACTACGGTTTAATTCAGCGCCGCTGCGCTTGATGATGCTCTCTAAACGATAGAGGGGCATCCCATCGGCGTATTTGGCCACGATGATGTAGGCCAATAAAGAGAGACTGGCAAAACATTTACCTAACGGGTGATTCGGGCGTTGTGCTGCGACTAGCTTATCGCTGCCGTCCTCTTGACTGAAAACCGCTTTTTCTTGCCAGTACTCCAATACATGGAGCTTGGCGGGTATATATTCTAGTTCTTCTTTCGTCTTGGTGAAAAAGGTGCTCTGCGCACCCATCCGTTCTTGTTGTGATAACAATAGCTCAATGCGTATCCGCTTTAGATCTGGAGAAAAACCCCGTCGGCGTGTTTTGACGACACGCGGCTTTAGCAGATCTTCATCGGGCAACTGATCCTCTAACTCATCGAGTGCGACCGCTAGCTCCGCTTCGTCAAATAATGAAATTTGATACGCTAGTTTTTCACTGCTGGCACCAAATTTCTGAGCGTTAGCTAAGCGCAGGTACTCTTCTAGCAAACGAATATATTTTGTTTGGTCGCTAACTTGCTGATCTCGATTTTGCAGCTGGCTTTGGTTATGCTGGAGGGAGCCTTGGGTACTTTCTAGCGTGTCTTGAACATTACGCAATGGCGTTCACTTTGGGTCAGTTGCGTGTCCTTTTCTGCGAGCAGCGCCAATAATTGTGCAGAGCTTAAGGCTCTGTAATCGTTGATTAAACTGTTCAAATAGGGTGCTTTTATCAGGCTGATATTATCGCAAAAAAGCGCCTAAAGTACGCTAAAAAACTGATTCGTAATAGAGTTTTTTATGGGCTTTCATCGCGTTAATATTATAACCATCAAGCAGCCAATTTATCTGCTGTACGTTGAGCGACACTAGCTTTTCTTCACGACTGGGCCAATGAAATTTTTCTTCGGCGAGGGATTTGTAATACAAGACAAAGCCATTGTTCTCCCAGTACAAGCATTTGATTTTGTTACGTTGACGATTGGTGAAGGCGTATAAACCTCCATCAAAAGGGTTACGGTCTAACTCCTGCTCAACAATAGCGGCCAAGCCCGCGCTTTGTTTTCGAAAATCAACGGGGTCACGATAGAGAAAGATTGCTACGCTATTACCGCAAGGACGAAAATGGCGCGCCATCACAACACATCCAACAGTTGACGCCCTAGGTTGATATTGCCCTCACTGATCCCTTCAATCGACATACCATTAGGCAATGTTAGCTGTAAAGAATCAATCTGTGTGGCAGGGTAAGCGACTTGGATAAATCCACTGGATAAGGAAGGCGAGTGTGGTTCGGCTCCCTCTAATGCTGCTAGCTTTTTGCGCCAGTAAGCAAAGCAATGATAGACCAAGTTATTAGCCTGACAATATTTAGGGGCTGACAAGTCAGATTTTTTCCAAATGTCGAGATGTTGTTGCCAGTTAACACGCGGCGAGGGTATTTCGGTGATTGAATTCATGCAGCTCTCCTATTTATAAGTAATTAGGAAGTGTGCCAGAATTGATAACGCTTGCTAAGATGTCGATTTAAGGTCGCTTACGATATATAAAAATATTAGAGACATGGATATATAAGCTCAAATTGTGTCTTTATATCGAGTTCTGGGTATTAATAGACGGATTCATCTACTAATCGATTTAAGAGAAGGTTTTAAATCCTTAGCGTACTTTTTCGTACCGTT
>JAWUWK010000026.1:0-32616 GCA_034111875.1 Gammaproteobacteria bacterium | reverse complement strand
ATCATACGCGAATAAAGTGCGGAGGAAACTTGGAGCTACTTGATAGTAATGAGTTTAAATGGGTAAATAGCATGATTGGAAATGTAAAAACAGCTTTATCAGGCAAATGTCATTCAATCAACTCGAAGCATCTACCAAGATATTTAGCAGAATTTTGTTTTAGGTTTAACCATCGATACAATTTAATAAATTTACTGCCATTATTGGGTGAAATAATGGTAAGAACCCCGCCAATGCCCAAGAAATATTTAAAGCTAGCGGAGTCTTATGGCTAATCAGGTTAGCTTTTATTACTGAAACTATCCGATTCTTGCTGTGTTATATTTTTACGTCGTTTAAGCATAATTTAAATTTATGACAGCTGATTAAAGCTAAGTGGAGGTAATATTATTTAATATGCCATCCGTTAAAGAGAAACTAAAAACTCTAGTAGCGAGAGACAATCGCAGGGCGGTTAAAGGGTTTTGTTATAAAATGTCGCATAAATTGGGTTCAATTTACATGCAACCAATCACAACTCTGAGCTATCGATAAGATGTTGCATCTTATTCACCTGCTGATAGGGGCATGCTAATAAGTCCAGAATTTTTCAGCACTTTTAAAAACGACTAAATAAGCGAAAGGTAGCGTAGTACAAGAATAACGATCGCGTTGTTATCGATCTTCGCAGGCCACCAGAGCGTCAGTAATAGATGCCCTTATCTCAACATTCTCTGTACCTCTGAGTCATTTTTAACTTGTTTGCATGTGGCTTAGTAATAAAAAATTCTTAATCTTACCCTTACCTCTTCATCCAAACTGGACTCAAGCGCCACGATTCTATTCATCGCCAAATACAATGTTCGTAAATTAGACAATTCATTTATCAGCGAGAAATCGTTAATTTGGGTGTGCCCGAGCTCTAGTTCTTGTAATTCAGGTAATTGCGCTAAAACATCTAAATTGTCGATACTTGAGTGAGATACATTTATATTATTTAAGTGAATAAGATGCTTTAGCGGTGCCAGATCATTAATCAAATTATAACGTAAATCAATTTTGCGCAGGTTGGTCAATGCGGCGAGCGGAGAATAGTCAGCTATCTTTAAATTCACTAAATACAGCGCCTGTATTTTAGTTAAACCTTTGAGAATCGAAATTTCAGTCACTTTTGTGTTGGATAAAAACAATACTTCTAATGCCTTATTGTCTTTCAGAGGCGATAGATCGGAGATATTAGTCAGTGATAAGTCGAGGGATTTTAAGCTTCTAATTGCGGATAGCGGCGTCAAATCGGTAATACCACTATTGGCGATAGAGACTTTTTGCAGCAGTTTTAGGGTAGCTGTCAGCGGAGGAAATTCTTTCAATCCAATCAAACCCGAAAGATCTAGAAATTGGTGTTGCCCCTGCAGTGCACTCATTACCCTGTCATTGGCCATCTCGGTCGCTTTAACCGAGTCCACAACAATCCCTTGATAGCCGGCGTGTGTCGGTCCGTGGGAAGCAGAAACTGTCGAGGCGATAGAGATCACCACCCAGCTACATAACAAGACTAGTATAAAGCGGAACTTTTTCATAGCGACACCTCTCGTTGACCGTTTTTTGTACTATTAGGATTCAGCATATCACTTTTTGAAGGCGCTGATTGATTACTTTTTTAATTTCAAAATTAAAGGAATTTAAAAAAAACTTCTTCCCAAGCTACCAGGTGTTCGCCGCAAATTAGCGTTAAGTTTGACAGCCTCCTAGGTTAAGGCTGTTTTCTAACCGTCGTATAATTAAGAATATTCAATCGATGCTGCTGTGAAGCCACTGTTTCAGCTAATAACCTTTGGCGCCATATTGCGGGAGCACTGTACTGGATTGAGCTCAGTGGCGTGGCTGAAATTTTCAAGCATTGAGCCTTTTAAAGAAAGTTGAGCATACAGAAACTGGTAAACAGAAAATATTAGTCAACCACTAAAAAAGCAGCCTATAGGCTGCTTTTTGTTCGTGCTTCAAAATACTTAAGTGAGTAATTAAATATCCATGGTCGCCTTTAACGCATTGTCTTCAATGAACTTTCTACGCGGTTCAACTTCATCACCCATTAGCGTTGTAAACAATTGATCGGCGGTGATTGCATCTTCGATGGTGACTTGCAACATCCGGCGCGCTTCAGGATCCATGGTAGTTTCCCATAACTGTTCGGGATTCATTTCACCCAATCCTTTGTAGCGCTGAATGTATTGACCACGGCGTGATTGCTGTAACAGCCAATCTAGCCCTTGTTTAAAGTCGCTGACTTCAATAGTGCGCTCACCGCGTTTGAAGTAACTTGTTGGCTGAATTAGACCGGCTAAGGCCTTAGACATGTCTTTAAACAGTTGGTATTCCTTAGAGCCAATAAAACCTGAATCAAACAGGTAATCTGAGTCGACACCGTGATGGGTGTAAATTAACTTGGGCAGATAGATGCTGTGTTCCTTATCTAACACAACCTCACAGCGATATTGTTCACTGGCTGCCGCGCCAGCACTTAGCTTTTCAGTATAGGCATTTGCCCAAGCTTTGACTGCAGATTCGTCCTGCAGTTGTTCTTTCTCAAGGCTAGGCACATACAGCATTTGAGTCAGTGCATCTAGTGGATACAAGCGCGAAATACGGGCGATTATGGCATCTACTTGACGGTATTGAGTTATCAACTCTTCGAGCGCTGAACCAAAGATACTTTCAGTTTCGTTAATATGGAAGCTCGCACCATCTAAAGCACCATTTAATAAATAGCTCTGCAACGCGTCTTCATCTTTCAAGTACTGCTCTTGTTTGCCTTTCTTGATTTTGTAGAGCGGTGGTTGCGCTATGTAGATGTAGCCATTTTCTATCAATTCAGGCATTTGACGGAAGAAGAAAGTTAGTAATAAAGTACGAATATGTGAGCCATCAACATCCGCATCTGTCATGATAATGATGCTATGGTAACGCAGCTTTGCCAAGTTGAACTCTTCGCGGCCAATACTAGTGCCCAATGCAGTAATGAGGGTTCCCACTTCTTGGGAGCCGAGCATTTTATCAAAACGGGCTTTTTCTACGTTTAAAATTTTACCTTTAAGCGGCAGTATAGCTTGGGTTTTTCTCGCTCTGCCCTGCTTGGCAGATCCACCAGCAGAGTCTCCCTCCACTAGGTATAATTCGGAAAGGGCCGGATCTTTCTCTTGGCAATCTGCTAACTTTCCCGGTAAACCTGCAATGTCTAATGCACCTTTGCGGCGAGTCATCTCTCTCGCTTTACGTGCCGCTTCACGGGCGCGCGCCGCATCGATCATTTTATTCACGATGGCTTTGGCATCTTGTGGATTTTCCTGTAAGAAATCACTGAACAATTGCGCAAAACTTTGCTCCACCGCAGTTTTCACTTCAGAGGAGACCAGTTTATCTTTGGTTTGTGATGAGAACTTTGGGTCGGGAACTTTTACCGAGATAATAGCCACTAGGCCCTCGCGGCAGTCGTCACCAGAGGTGGCCGTTTTACCGGTCTTATTTAAGCTCTCAGATTCAATATAGTTATTCAAAGTGCGGGTTAACGCGCCTCGAAATCCAGACAAATGAGTACCGCCATCGCGCTGCGGAATATTGTTAGTAAAGCAGTAAATGCCCTCTTGGTAGCTATCATTCCATTGCAGGGCAACTTCCACCCCGACACCATTTTCATGCATGGTATTTAAATGCGCTATCTGACTCACTGTTGACTTGTTTTGGTTCAAGTAAGAGACAAATTCAGCTAAGCCACCTTCATAAGAGAATGTATCAGTGCGGCCGTCGCGATCATCTGTCAGTACGATGAGCACACCTGAGTTCAAAAATGACAGTTCACGTAAGCGTTTTGCCAGTTGATCATAAACAAACAATATATTGCTAAAGGTATCCGTCGATGCAGTGAAGACAACTTGGGTGCCGGATTTTTCAGTTTCTCCGACGACACGCAAAGGTGCCTGCGGTTCACCGTGAACATAAGTTTGCTCATGTACTTGGCCGCTGCGACGAATGGTTATATCGAGTTTACTGGAAAGCGCATTAACCACCGATACGCCCACCCCGTGTAAGCCACCTGAAACCTTGTAACTGTTATCGTCGAACTTTCCGCCAGCGTGCAGCACGGTCATGATAACTTCGGCCGCAGAGACTCCTTCTTCAGGGTGAATATCGGTGGGTATACCACGGCCATTGTCACTGACCATCACCGTATCATCCGCGCGAATAACCACGTTTATCTCACTACAGTGCCCTGCAAGTGCTTCATCTATCGAGTTGTCGACGATTTCAAATACCATGTGATGCAATCCGGAGCCATCATCAGTATCACCAATGTACATACCAGGGCGTTTGCGTACTGCATCTAACCCTTTTAAAACTTTGATACTGTCGGCGCCGTATTCTTGTTCTTCACCACTCATGGGCATCTCCTAACTCGTGTGGGAAACTGCGAATATTGTTCGCATCCCTGCATACTGCTTAATATTATTTGCCAGTTAAAGCACTTTCTGTGTCCACTAACTGGCCCTTAACTATGTTAAAAATTTTCACTTCTGTCTCTGCTTGCCAATAACTCGTTAGTGCTTTAGGCTCAACACAAGTGATAAAGCACTGGCTTTTAGTCTGTTCCAAAAATTGACAGAAAAGTTGGCAGTGATCGCCATCCAATTCCGACGGCAGATCATCAATCAAGTAAATGCAACTGTCTTGCTGCTGGGCATTGTAAACGGCCCCTTGAGCTAACTTAAGCGCACTCACTACTAGTTTCTTTTGCCCCCGCGATAAGCGTTCACTGGCACTTACACCGTCGATTTTAATTCTCATATCAGCGCGTTGGGGCCCGGCAGCTGTATAACCTTGCTTCAAATCGCGCTGAAATTGCTCTTCTAACAACTCATCTAATTCACGTTTTTGATCCCAACCAGGGGAGAAAGATAAACTCAAATCGGCCTCGCCCATCAAGCGTTGACTGATAGTTAAAAAATCCGGTAATAATTGATTTATATAACGTTGGCGCATCTGGGTTATTTGCTGAGCATATTTGACAAACTCTGCATCCCAAACCTGACGGATTTGCCGATCTATTTTACCACACTTTAATAGAGAATTTCGCTGTAGCAACACACGTTTAAAGCTTCTCCATGCATGAATATAACCTTGATCGGCGTGAAAGCTTCCCCAATCGATAAATTGTCGCCTAATTGCAGGACTGCCCTCTAAAATTTGGAACGTATCTGTGTTAATTACCAGCAGTGGCACTAAGTTTGCCAACTGCGAAATGTCTATATTCGCACCGCTGTGACGAATGCTCACAGTACCGGCCAAATCCCTACTCACACCAAGTGGCTCTCTTGAATTATCATTGTTGTGCTTTAGTTGGGCAAAAACCAGTGACTCTGATTGCTCACGTGTCACAAAATAGGCAAATTTTCGAGTGCGAAAGGAGCGGGTTAAACCTAAAAAATTAATCGCTTCAAGCATTGAGGTTTTGCCACTGCCATTGGCTCCGTGAATTAGATTCACTTGGCTAGATGGCTCAAGGTTTACCTCGGAAAGGTTGCGAATATTTTGAATTTTAAGTGATTTAATTGCCATCGATTTCAAGCTGACCTTGATAACAAATTAACAGGGGTGAATTCGCTGAAAACATCTAAAGCCTGAGCGTCTCACTTTAGCCTAAGGCCATTAAAGCAAAAGCGCTCTCTGCTATCTTTGATTTAATTAGTGACAGAGCTGTTACATCCGCATGGGCATCACAACAAACACGCTACCTTCTTCATCGTAGCCTTCAACTAGGGCACTGCTGTTAGAATCAGATAAAGTAAAACGGACAATGTCGGAGTTGATAATAGACAAGACATCAATTAAATAATTGACGTTGAAGCCGATTTCTAACGCATCACCTTGGTAATCGATGCCAATAGTCTCTTCTGCTTCTTCTTGCTCAGGGTTATTTGCCATGACTTTAAGGAAGCCGCTGGTCAGGCTTAAACGCACACCCCGGTATTTTTCGTTTGATAGAATAGCAATGCGACTAAAGACTTGGCGCAACTCTTGACGATTACCCAGCACTGTTTTATCACCACCGCGGGGGATGACTCTCTGGTAGTCTGGAAATTTACCGTCAACCAGTTTTGAGGTGAAAATAAAATCACCCACATGAGCGCGAATATGGTTTGAACCTACGACTAACTTCAGTGGATTCTCGCCACCTTGAAGCAAGCGGGCCAACTCTAAAATACCCTTGCGTGGAATAATAATTTGCTCGGATGTTTCATTGGCAGTCTCAGCCACGGTGACACTCGTTGCCAATCGATGGCCATCGGTGGATACAGTGCGCAACATCCCGTCGCTCACTTCCATCATCATGCCGTTTAAGTAGTAACGGACATCTTGCTGCGCCATTGAGAAGCCTGTTTGATCGATCAAATGGCGTAGTTTATCTTGTGACAGACTTAGCGTATAACTCTGATCGCAATCTTCAACATTTGGAAATTCAGAAGCCGGCAAGGTGGTCAAACTAAAGCGAGTACGACCCGCTTTGATCACCACTTTGCTATCGTTTAGTGTTACTTCAATAATCGCGTCATCAGGCAGTGACTTACATATATCCATTAACTTACGTGCCGGCACAGTGATAGAACCTTCCTCAGAAGGCTCGTTCAATATGACGCGACCTACTAACTCTACTTCGAGGTCAGTACCGGTCATACAGAGCTGATCTCCCTCTGCTACTAACAATATGTTAGATAACACAGGTAAGGTTTGACGACGCTCAACTACACCAGCTACTAGCTGTAACGGTTTAATCAGTGCTTCACGGGAAATGACAAATCTCATGTTTTCGCTACCTTTTTAATCGATATTACGCTGTCAAATGGCGCAGTAGATTTTGATAATCTTCACGGATATCCGCATCGGACTCACGCAGTTCTTTAATTTTACGACAAGCATGCAATACCGTTGTATGATCTCGACCACCAAATGCATCACCTATTTCTGGCAGCGAATGGTTGGTCAACTCTTTGGCTAAGCTCATTGCTACTTGTCTTGGTCTAGCAACTGATCTATTACGTCTTTTAGACAGTAAATCAGCTATCTTAATTTTGTAATATTCAGCCACAACTCGTTGTATATTATCAATACTAACCTGTTTATCTTGTAATGCTAATAAGTCTTTCAAAGATTCTTTAATAAAGGCGGTAGTAATAGCATTCCCGGTGAAATGCGCATTGGCAATAACCCTTTTCAAGGCGCCCTCTAGCTCTCTTACATTCGAGCGAATTTTTTGTGCTAAAAAGAACGCCGCATCATCCGGAAGCATAACCCCTGCTTCCTGTGCCTTCTTCATAACAATAGCAACCCGCGTTTCCAGCTCGGGAGGCTCGACCGCCACTGTTAATCCCCAACCAAAGCGCGACTTTAATCTATCTTCTACACCGGCAATTTCTTTAGGGTAGCGATCACTGGTTAAGATCATTTGCTGACCACCTTCTAACAAAGCGTTAAACGTATGGAAAAACTCTTCTTGTGAACGCTCTTTACCGGCAAAGAATTGAATATCATCAATTAACAGCGCGTCGACAGAGCGGTAATAGCGTTTGAAATCATTGATAGCGTTGAGCTGAAGGGCTTTTACCATATCGGCAACAAAGCGCTCAGAATGTAAATAGATGATACGTGCGCTGGGGTTTTTCTTTAATAATTCCATCCCCACAGCGTGCATTAAGTGGGTTTTACCTAAACCCACGCCGCCGTAGATAAACAGAGGGTTATAAGACCCTCCTGGATTATCACTTACCTGTTGAGAGGCCGCGAGAGCCAATTGGTTTGACTTACCTTGGACAAAAGACTCAAAGGTGAAGGCTTCGTTGAGATTCGATTGATGGCGTAACCCCCCTTCAACATTAACCACTCTTTCACTCTTACCGTAGTTTCCCACATCTAATTCTAGCTGAGGCGCCGCAGGTTGATTTGAAGTGACAGGCGCGGGCACAGGCATAGGCTCATTGTCATTGGCGCGAAAGTTCTGGTTGAGACTGACCCGAGGAGAAGGCCTGATACGCGGCTGCACTATAGGCATACTGATAGGTGCAACTGGATTTTGTCGCACCTCCAATTTAACCACTATCCCAGCATCACTGGCGACTTCACACACCACTTGAGTTATACGCGATAGAAATTTATCATTCACCCAGTCGCGAACAAATCGATTCGGAGCGATAAGAATTAAAGCAGTACCGCTAGCATCGGCCTGAAGAGGGCGGATCCAAGTATTGTACTGTTGAGCGGGGAATTCATTCTGCAAGCTTTGCAAACAGCGATCCCACAACTCTATAGACATACAACGCGCTCCAAAAAAAAGATGGCCAACCACAGCGTAGGTGAAAAATCGCCTTAAGCCAGTTATATAAATAAAGCCGACATTCTACCTCTCTTTATTTAGGTTATCCACATATTCACAGTATTTTTATGGGCCTTGGTATAAAATCACTGTAAACCCTCTTTTACACCAAAAAAATTAATCAAAAAACCCCAACATCGGCCAAGACATCAAACAAAAAACTCTACAACAAAAACTTATCAACAAGCTATATAATTGATAAATATATAGATATTATTTTTATAAACAATTGTTTTCGCTGCTGTGTATCATTCTAGACACCGGTTTTATTGATCTTCATGCTTTTCTGCCACGCTATTTATTTACACAATATAGTGTAAAAGGTTTGAATTATTTTAATTTTCTCTATAAGATCTTGCGACTAAATTTTGCTATGTGGACACCCAGACCACTAAACAAATAATCGTTCAGAGGACTGAAAAATGAAAAGAACTTTCCAACCTAGTGTTTTAAAACGTGCCCGTACTCATGGCTTTCGCGCTCGTATGGCAACTAAAAGTGGCCGTGCGGTTATCAATCGCCGTCGTGCTAAAGGTCGTAAGAAGCTCTCTGCTTAATATAGAAGATTAAGACCGATGCAAAACTATCCCCGCGAGTTAAGACTTTTAACCGGCGGGGACTTTCAAAAAGTTTTCGACGCAGTTGAAATCAAAGTACCAGACCAGCGCATATTAATCCTATCCCGCGCTAATGGACTCGATCACCCTAGAATCGGCTTCATCATTTCAAAAAAGAATATTCGCAGAGCAGTGAAACGTAATTTAGTTAGACGTATCATGCGCGAATCATTTCGTCTCAATCAAGAAAGTCTCCCCGCACACGACATGATTATCATGGCACGCAAAGGCGCCGGAGAAATAGATTCAGATGATCTACATCGACTGGCGAAAAAGTGTTGGTCTAGATTAAATAAAAAAGTTAACCAAGTACATCCCGGAAAATAAAGGTTGTAAATTGCATGGATTTTCAGCGAATAATTTTAGGTTCCACTCTTGCAGTCGTCACTTACATGTTGGTGTTGCAGTGGAATGAAGACTACGGTGTTAAACCTTTAGCGGTTGAACAAATAAGCAGTATATCTGCCTACGGCAGTGCACCTACGACTAAGACTGCTACTAGTACTGGGGATCTTCCAACTACAGCAGCAATAGCAGAAAAAACAACATCAGATGTCCCCGTCAACGCTGATAGTGTTGTTGATGTTGTCACAAGTGGTCAATTAATCAGTGTACAAACGGATGTCTTAAATGTCTTAATTGACAGCAAAGGCGGCGATATTATTGAAGTCACTCTGCCTTTGCATAAAGCACAATTAGGTGAAGAACTACCTTTTGTACTGTTAGAACAAAATGCTCAACGCACTTATATTGCCCAGAGCGGCTTGGTAGGTAAAGATGGTCCCGATGCTGCAAAAGAGGGCCGACCAACCTATTCGTCAAGTAACACTAGCTATACGTTGGAAGGTGATAGTTTAATTGTTGATCTGGTGTTCTCTAAAGACAATGTCAACATCACTAAGCGTTTTACTTTTTCTAAGGGAAGCTATGCGGTTGCAGTAGATTATATTATCGACAACCAATCTTCACAAAGTTGGCAGGCTAGTTTATTTGCGCAACTTAAGCGTAATGACTTTGCCGATCCTACCAACCAGACTGAAATGGGCATGCAGTCCTACTTAGGGCCTGTTTTCTCTACCGTAAAAGACAACTATCAAAAATACGACTTTTCTGACATTGATGAAGCCAACTTCAATGAAAAAACAGCAGATGGTTGGGTTGCGATGGTACAACATTATTTTGTCAGTGCATGGGTTCCCCTTCCGGGAGCAGAATATACCTACAGCACTCGTAAATCCGCAGGTAATTATATTGCAGGGTTAGTTTCGCCCAACATTAATGTAGCACCTGGTGCTAGTGAGACAGTCTCGGCAACTTTTTTCGCGGGTCCTAAAGATCAAGCTCAATTAGAGGCCACTGCACCCGCCCTCAACTTAACAGTAGACTACGGTTGGTTATGGTGGATAGCCTCGCCGCTTTATTGGCTATTGACGACTATCCACGGTTTCTTAGGTAACTGGGGACTGGCCATTATCGGTATCACTATTACCGTAAAAGCTGCTCTATTCCACCTTAACGCAAAAGCCTTCCGCTCGATGGCTAAAATGCGTAAATTTGGACCTATCATCGCCAGCCTTAAAGAAAAGCATGGCGAAGACAAGCAGAAAATGTCTAAAGAGATGATGGAGCTCTATAAGAAAGAGAAAATAAATCCTCTCGGCGGTTGCCTACCTATAGTCGCACAAATGCCTATTTTTATTGCTTTATACTGGGTGTTAATGGAATCGGTTGAATTACGCCACGCCAGCTTCTTGTACATACACGATTTATCGGTACAAGATCCTTACTTTATCCTCCCGATATTGATGGGGGCCAGTATGTTTATACAACAATCTCTAAACCCTGCACCACCTGACCCTATGCAGGCGAAGATCATGAAAATGCTGCCGATTATTTTCACTTTCTTCTTCTTATGGTTCCCTGCAGGTCTTACATTATACTGGGTAGTGAACAACGTTCTGTCGATAGCACAGCAATACGTTATCAACAAACAGATTGAAAGAGAAGACTAGCTTTATCGCTTCTAGAAAAAGGCTCCTTCGGGGGCCTTTTTTGTTTATAATCGTGTAATTATTTGCCAACGGACTTTTTCCTATGACTCTGATATCTCAAGATACTATTGCCGCACAAGCAACGGCACCCGGACGAGGCGGTGTAGGGATTATTCGTGTATCCGGCCCTAAAGCTGAGCAGATTGCGCAAGCGGTGATTGGCTCTGTGCCTAAGGCAAGATACGCTCAATACGGGCCCTTTTTGGATGAACAAGGCGTTGAACTCGATGAAGGTATCGCACTGTATTTTCCAGGCCCTCATTCATTTACTGGAGAAGATGTACTTGAACTTCAAGGTCATGGCGGCCCAGTTGTAATGGATTTTCTGTTGCGACGAGTTCAAGAACTCGGCTGCCGGTTAGCCAACCCAGGAGAGTTTTCCGAGCGCGCATTTCTTAACGATAAACTTGATCTCGCCCAGGCTGAGGCGATTGCAGATTTAATCGATAGCTCATCGCAACAGGCGGCTAAATGCGCCATGCGCTCATTACAAGGTGAATTTTCCAAACGTATCAATGCTTTAGTTGAAGGTTTGACCCAACTGCGCATCTATGTTGAAGCCGCTATAGACTTCCCTGAAGAAGAAATAGATTTTTTGGCCGACGGCATTGTACTACACCGTCTAGAAGCCATTATGGGGAATCTTGCGGCGGTTAAAACTGAAGCAAAACAAGGCAGCATCATCCGCGAGGGAATGAATGTGGTCATTGCGGGCAGACCAAATGCCGGCAAGTCGAGCTTGTTAAATGCATTGGCAGGTAAAGAGGCCGCCATCGTCACAGATATAGCCGGCACCACACGCGATGTTTTACGTGAGCACATCCATATCGATGGTATGCCATTACATATTATTGACACTGCAGGTCTTCGCGACGCACCTGACGAAGTTGAGCGCATCGGCATTTCTAGAGCTTGGCAGGAGATACAGGCGGCCGATAGGGTGCTATTAATGGTCGACAGTACACAAACCGCCGCCGATGACCCTCATCAAATATGGCCGGAATTCGTCGATCAACTCAATAGTGACGCAAAAATTACTATTATTCGCAACAAAGCGGACCTGACAGGGGAACAGATTGGGATTCATTTAACCCATCCAACCCCTTTAATCAATATTTCTGCTAAGGCAGATTTAGGAATAGACGTACTGCGTGAGCATCTTAAAACCTGCATGGGATATCAAGCCACTACCGAGGGCGGTTTTTTAGCCCGAAGGCGCCACTTAGATGCCATCGATAGAGCGCAAGAATTACTCTCTACAGGCCTTTCACAATTAATTCACAATAATGCAGGAGAACTTCTGGCCGAAGACCTGCGCCAAGCTCAACAGACTTTAGGCGAGATTACAGGTCAAGTCAGCAGCAATGATTTATTAGGTAGAATATTCTCAAGTTTCTGCATCGGTAAATAAGCGAGTAAATTAAATAAAATCATTCAATCCAAACTCAGCTTGGAACCACATAGCAAGGGAAAGATGGTGCAACGCCGACTTTGTTGCTTTGCTATCAGCTTGTCAGTGTTGCTGGCACAGGCGTGGGGGCTGTTGGCGGTGTATAGGCATTCGAACATGATACTTCGGCCTTTGAGTGTGTCTGATGGAGCGAGTCCGGCAATTAAAGCAAGAATGTCGATTATCCCTTCGTCAGGTATAAATGGTTATGGTTGAAATACTAGTGGGTCCCAGTCAATTTGAATTGTAACAATGCTTAGATTTGAGTAAAGCTTGAAATCAAATATTAAAACGACTTCATCTTAAAGCAATGTGAGGCATTTTATACAGTTCTTTAAGACTAACTCACTTTGGGTAGCACAGTAGAGAGTTTGAATTTTCTTTGGCAGCACTACAGCGAGATTGCCACTTAGCACCTAAATACTGTACAAGTGTCTGTATGATTGACAATAAAAAAATATATGTCGTAGACGACGACCCCGAAATTGGCAGCTTACTTCAGACCTATCTCAGTAAAAACGGTTTTGAAGTAGACTGTGCACTGGAAGGTATGAGTTTTTTAGACGCTATCGCTAACGATTCCAGCTATGATCTTGTGGTGTTAGATATTATGCTTCCTCTCATTGACGGCTTTGAAGTTTGTCGACGCTTGCGCACCTTTAGCCAAATACCTGTCATTATGCTGACCGCAAACTCAGATGAGACAGACCGTATTATTGGCTTAGAGCTAGGTGCGGATGACTATTTGGCCAAGCCTTTTAATCCGCGTGAATTACTCGCCCGCATTAAAGCCATTCTTAGACGCTCGAGTGCTCAGGAGTCGACCAAAAACGCTAAACGCTACTATCAATTTGCGGGTTTTCATCTAGATATTACCTGTCGAGAGCTATTCGATTCACAGGCAAACGACGTCGTTATTAATGGCTCTGACTTTGAATTATTGTTACTTTTCTTGCAAAGTTCAGGCAAGATATTATCGCGAGAGGACATTGCCGAAAGCACCCGCGGCAGAGAGGCCGCGCCTCTAGACAGATTTGTAGATATGCATATTAGTCGTTTGCGCAATGTGCTTAAAGAAGACGCTAAAAACCCGCTCATTATTAAAACCATTCGCGGTAAGGGTTATGTGTTAACGGTCCCTGTAGAGCATACTGATGCTTGCCTTTTTTAAGCGCTTTAAACACCCGAGATCACTCAATCAGCGCATTATATTGATGATGGCGGTTGGCGTGGTCCTTGCGCAATTGATCAGCATCACCATTTGGACCACTCAATGGCGCTCTGACTACGAAATGCGGGTAACTGAGATGTCTTTAGCAATGGCAAATCGGGTCACATCCACCGTGCGCTTTTTTATCTCCCTTCCCAATACATATCGTCATTTAGTGCTAGATCAATTGAGAGATATGGGCGGTACCCGTTTTTTTGTCACTCTCAATCAAGAAAAAATACGCTTGGATGATGGGGTCGATTCTTCCGCCAAAACCATAGTCATTGATGCCTTCAATAAGGCACTACAGAAAGAGTTAGGGACAGCAACTCCTATCAGTATTATTTTTTCATTGCCCGAAGATTTAAAAGTGTTGAACAATCATACCAAGTTATCAGACTTACCTGAACGTTGGGGACATCAAACCTTGATGCTTGCGCCTTACAGTGCGCCTATTTTAGTAGTCCAATTTCCAATTAATCAGCGAGAGTGGCTATATGTGGCTACGATTTTACCCAGCCTACTGCTAGAAGACAGTGGTTCACCCCTTTCCAAAGAGCGGCTTATCTCACTGTCAGTCTCTTTACTGACTGTCATGTTGATCGGTATTTGGGGCGTGCGCTATATCACTAGACCGATTCGACGTTTAGGCAGAGCGGCTGAACGTGTCGGCCGCGGTGAGTCGATTATGGTACCCGTCAATGGTAGTCGAGAAGAACAACAGACTGCACTCGCCTTTAACAATATGCAAATGCGCATTCAGCGCTATTTAAATGATAGAGAACGCCTATTTGCGTCAATTTCACACGATTTAAAAACCCCAATCACACGTCTAAGACTGCGCTCTGAATTACTCGAGGACGATAGTACCAGAGACGCTTTTTGTCGGGATCTAGAAGATCTCGATCTATTAGTGAAAGGTGCGCTGCAAAGTGTTAGTGACACTGATATACACGAAAATCAAACCGTCATTGACCTCACTAGGCTACTTAATAACTTTGTTGAAGATGCCAAAATTGCCGGCCAAACTTTGAATCTAAGTGGCTGCGACCTATTGAATTTTGTTGGCAGGCCACTGGCCTTAAAGCGCTGCATCGGCAACTTATTAGATAATGCTTTCCACTATGGCACAAAAGTAGACTTAGCGGTCATGACCACCCACAAACACTTATTCATTCACATAAGTGATGATGGTCCCGGTATTCCTGACGGCGAAATTAGTAAGGTGTTTCAACCCTATATGCGTGTTTTACCCCAGCAAGGTCATGCCAATGGTATGGGGTTGGGGTTATCTATCGCCCGGAACATAGCCAGAGCGCATGGCGGTGATATAGAGCTAAGCAACCTGCAACCTAGAGGTTTAAAAGTGAGCTTGAGGCTGCCTTTATCGGAGTAGCTAAACGATTAGGCGCCAACCTTCTTCCCAGCAGCTATTTCATGCAGCACCAAGCGTTTTTTAAACGCTTTGGCGAAAGGCAACAAAGTCTATGAACCAACATCCCATCCACCTCTCCAGTGCCAGGGTTTCTGGTTTTCTCTACAGTAGTTACACTATGTTACAAAACATTTCTTAGTGTGACCGCTATTTACTGCGCTATTTGTTATTTTAGTAACACGTTTCCTGACACAATGGATTAAACAATTCTCGCCATGTTGTTTAGGTATACACCAAAGATTTAACCAATAAATATAATAAGGTAATCAAATGAATATAACTAAAGCTGCCATAGCTGGCCTCGCTCTCGCTGTTTCTTCTGTCGTCGCACATGCAGGAGAAGTGGAAGTACTCCATTACTGGACATCTGGCGGAGAAGCTAAATCTGTCGCGGTTCTAAAAGACCTAATGACCAAAGAAGGCCACAGCTGGAAAGATTTTGCTGTCGCTGGCGGCGCAGGTGAAGCGGCGATGACAGTTCTGAAATCTCGGGCAGTATCTGGCAACCCACCAGCGGCGGCACAGATGAAAGGATTAGATATTCAAGAGTGGGCAGATCTAGGATTTTTAGCCAATCTTGACAATGTTGCCACTGAGGCGGGCTGGGATAACTTACTGCCTAAAGTGGTCAGCGATATCATGAAGTTCGAAGACAAATATGTCGCCGTTCCTGTCAATGTTCACCGTGTTAATTGGCTCTGGGCAAACCCTGCTGTCTTTGCAAAAGCTGGCGTAAAAATCCCTACGACTTGGGCTGAAATGATTGCCGTAGGCCCAAAACTTAAAGCGGCGGGTATTATCCCTCTCGCTCATGGTGGCCAAGCTTGGCAGGATGCGACCTTGTTCGAGGCGATTGCCCTGGGAATGGGTGGTTCTGAGTTTTACAACCTAGCTTTCGTAAAACATGATGATGCGACTTTGCGCAGCGCTAAAATGATAGAAATTTTCGAAACATTCAAGCAGACACGTGACTTAATTGACGCTGATAGTGCTGGCCGCGATTGGAACATCGCCACTTCTATGGTGATTAACGGTACAGCTGCTATGCAAATCATGGGCGATTGGGCCAAGGGTGAGTTCACCGCTGCAGGGAAAGTACCAGGCGTTGATTTTGTCTGTGTTGCCGCGCCGCAAACGGCGCATCAATACACTTTCAACATCGATAGTTTTGCACTCTTTAACTTGAAATCAAAAGATGCTGTTACAGCCCAAGAGTCCTTAGCACGCTTAATTATGGAACCTAAGTTTCAAGAGACTTTTAACTTGAATAAAGGCTCTATCCCAGTGCGTCAGGGAATGGATCCGGCGGTCTTTGACAGTTGTGCTCAAGCGTCTATGAGCAGCTTTGCGACTTCGGCACAAACCAGTGACTTAGTGCCAAGTTTTGCCCATGGTATGGCCACTACTTCTAGTGCCTTAGGTGCCATATCTGATGTGATTACAAACTTCTATAACAGTGACCAAAGTGCAGATGAAGCGGTTACAAAATTGGCAAACGCAATTAAAGCTAGCCTGTAAACTGTAACACTTAATACTCTACTCGTAATCTGTATTAAGTCTGCGTGAGGGCTGTATTAGCCCTCTATATTGTTCAATATCTGTCCAGTTTTATCTGTCATCAAGTGCCTAGCAAGATTATTTAAAACATTCGATCTAATTAGCTAGTTGTGATTAGATCGAATCAAGTAAAGCTTGGTAGTAATTATTTGTTTATGGATGAAAACTGTCTAAATGCCTGGTGACAATTGTGGCTACTAAACGCCCTTTATCTGACATACTCGCCGATGCCATGCCTAAACTTGTATTAGCACCTTCATTCCTTATTGTGATGGTGTGTATTTACGGCTACATCCTCTGGACTTTCGCACTCTCTTTTACCAAATCAAGAATGTTACCTCAATGGAAATTTGTTGGGGTAGAGCAGTACACTAAATTATTCAATAATGACCGTTGGGCAGTTGCCTCGGAAAATTTAATCGTGTTTGGCGGGCTGTTTATTCTGATCTGTCTCGCCATTGGTATTTTCATGGCCATTTTACTCGACCAAAAAATTCGTCAAGAAGGTTTTTTACGAACCATTTACCTCTACCCTATGGCAATCTCTTTTATCGTCACAGGTACTGCCTGGAAGTGGCTACTCAATCCGAGTATTGGCCTTCAAAAAATTGTCCGCGATTGGGGTTTTCCCGACTTTACTTTTGATTGGTTAGTCAACTCAGAGATGGTAGTGTTTTGTCTGGTTATTGCCGCTGTTTGGCAGTCTTCTGGTTTTGTCATGGCACTGTTTTTAGCCGGCTTACGCGGAGTTGATCAAGAGATCATTAAAGCGGCGCAACTCGATGGTGCTGCGATGTCAACTATCTACAGACGTATTATCTTACCGAGTTTAAAGCCGGTTTTCTTTAGTGCTTTTGTTATTTTATCGCACATCGCGATTAAAAGTTTTGACTTAGTAACCGCTCTAACTGGTGGTGGCCCAGGCTATAGCTCAGATCTACCGGCCAACTTTATGTATGCCCATGCCTTCACGCGTTCTCAAATGGGTTTAGGTGCAGCCAGCGGTATAGTGATGTTAGGGGGTGTTTTAGCCATTCTGATACCCTATCTCTATAGCGAACTGCGTCAGAAGAAAGCGAGATAGAGACTATGATTACTCATCAAAAACGTTCTTTAAGCCAAATCGTTATGCGTTTAGGCCTCTACAGTATATTAGCCTTCATGGCCTTAATTTATTTAGCCCCTCTGTTTGTCATGCTAATTAATTCTCTGAAAGATGTAGAGGAGATTCGCACCGGTAGTTTGCTTGCCCTGCCTCAAAATCCGAGCTTTGCCGCTTGGTCAAAAGCTTGGGGATCGGCCTGTACGGGAAGTACTTGCGAAGGTATAGCGCCATTTTTTCTGAATTCTTTTAAAATTGTTATCCCCGCGGTGATTATTTCCACCTTACTCGGTGCATTAAATGGCTATGTTATCGCTATGTGGCGCTTTAAAGGCAGCGAACTATTTTTTGCACTACTGCTTTTTGGCTGTTTCATCCCCTTTCAGGTCGTGCTTCTACCAATGGCAATGACCTTAGGTTGGCTGGGACTAGCCAGTAGTGCCAGTGGCTTAATATTGGTCCATGTTATCTACGGCTTAGCTTTTACCACCCTATTTTTCCGCAATTATTATGTGGGCTTACCAAGAGAACTAATCAGTGCTGCCAAAATTGACGGTGCCGGTTTTTTCTTGATTTTCTGGCGCATCGTACTGCCGTTATCGCCACCTATTATTGTGGTAACGGTAATCTGGCAGTTTACTCAGGTTTGGAATGACTTCTTATTTGGTGTGGTATTTTCAGGGGCGGATAACTTACCTGTCACTGTCGCTCTGAATAACTTAGTCAACACTAGTTTTGGTGGTAAAGAATACAATGTAGATATGGCGGCGGCCCTACTAGCAGCGCTTCCGACTATTCTTGTCTATGTTTTTGCCGGAAAGTATTTTGTACGTGGCTTATCAGCCGGTGCAGTAAAAGGAGCATAAAATGGCTGCATTAACGATTGAAAATATTAAAAAGAGCTACGGTTCTACTGAAGTGTTAAAAGGTATTGATATTGCGATAGACAAAGGCGAATTTCTAGTACTTATTGGCCCATCAGGTTGCGGTAAATCAACCATGATGAACAGCATAGCGGGCCTTGAGTCGGTATCTGAAGGGCGCATTTTAATCGGTGGTGAAGATGTCACTCACGCCAACCCAAAAGATAGAGACATCGCGATGGTCTTCCAGTCCTATGCTTTGTACCCCAATATGACAGTGCACGGTAACATCTCCTTTGGTCTTGAAGTACGTAAAATGCCCAAAGATCAGCGAGAAATACAGGTCGCTAAAGTAGCTAAGTTGCTGCAACTAGAGCACCTGCTAGAGCGTAAACCAGCACAGCTATCCGGTGGTCAACGCCAGCGAGTAGCAATGGGTAGAGCCATCGCCAGAGAACCTAAAATCTATTTATTTGATGAGCCCTTGTCCAACCTAGATGCTAAATTACGGGTAGAAATGCGCGCGGAAATAAAAAAACTGCACCAGCGCTTAGGTACCACTATTGTCTATGTTACCCACGACCAAGTCGAAGCAATGACCCTCGCTGATAGAATAGCGGTGATGAAAGAAGGCATACTACAGCAATTGGCTAGCCCACAAGAAATATACGATCGACCTGCCAATTTATTTGTTGCGGGTTTCATGGGCTCGCCACCGATGAACTTTATTCGCGCCACACTAACCTCCGAGGATCATCTGACAATCACCACTGCGAGCGACTCCCTGCAATTACCTTTAATCAACGGCTGTATTAGTCAGCAGTATATTGGCAAAGAAGTTATTCTCGGTATAAGACCCGAAATGATTACAGAGCCTTTAGAGCACAAAAGTGATGCTGCCTTTACCCAAGTTGTGTCTTTAAAAGTGCTGCTCAAAGAGGCGATGGGGGCCGATACTATAGTGCAAGCCCAGTTCGCTGAAACTGAGCTTCGATGCCGGATAAACCCGACCTACTCAGCGCCTCTTGATCAGCATTGTGACTTCATGTTCGACATGAGTAAAGCCGTATTCTTCGACCCTGAAACGGAACTTTTGATCTAAACTGCTGAGCTTTTTAATTGGGCCAGTGCGTTTTACTGGCACGTTCTACACGCATTTTTGTCAAAATTTCCAAGCATAAATAGATAGTCTTTAGTCTTTAGTCTTTAGTCTTTAGTCTATAGTCTATAGTCTATAGTCTTTAAAGGAGATTACACTGAGACCAAAACAAAAATTTTACACTGTTTAAACTACTCAATCATCTTATGTCTCGGCCAATCACCTATGACTTGTTTATTTGTCAAAACAGCGCCCTTAGCCTATGCTCACCGAGTTATCAACTAGAGATCGTATTGGCGAACAGGGACAAACAAATATCCATCCTCAAACGCAGACATTATGTTACTAAATTTGTAGCTAGTTTTAACCAAGCGCAATATTATGAAAATAAAAGCCGGCCTTTAAACAAGGTAAAATCAAACACAAAGCCTTTGCCTATTTTCAAGCAGATAAGTGGCCATTAAGACAGTGTATGCCCAGTCATTATTTAGAGACCTTTGCACCCAGTAGCAAGCGAATAACCGGGGTTTAACCGTATAAATGAGGATGTAGAGTTTTTTAACGGCGTATTACAGAGCCTCACAATAGTGCAAAGGTCTCATTTAGTGTCTTAATATCGATCAATTTATAACAGCACCCACTGTCGCTTTAGCTTGTATCTCGACTCGGTCAGCGGTCGATGTTTCTAGAGAAAATTTTTGTCTTGAGTTATCCGCCTGATTGGTTAAAGTATAGCTAATATAGTGTTTTGGACCTAATTCGGTTTGTAATGTTTCATCTTGTACCTTTTCAACACTTTGTATATTAGCTATATTTTCAAACAAACTCATGAAGGCTCGCTCTACTTCATTGATGTTTACATCACGAGTGTAAACTGTGCAGATATTGCTGTCATCAATGGACACTAAATAATCTCCAATGACATTGGGAATGATCCACACCGTCCCCAGCTTACCCTCCAAAAAAAGCACGGCTTTATTATTTGAAAGTTCAGGGGCCTGTGCCTCGCCAAATCGGCTTTTTAATACCGCCATATCCGCTGCCTCTTTGACACAGGTTTTAGCATATAACTGAGAGAAGTATTCGGCTGATATTTTTGAGACGTCCGCAGTCGCGACGCACGACAGTATCAAAGTAACGCTAATTGCTAGTAGCTTGACGAAAAATAACATAAAAGACCTCAATAATTAGATTAACTTTTTAACCTAAATTCGACAGTTAGGAGCGAAAAAGCTGTGCAAAATATTGGTGTGCAAAGGAAATTAGAAAGTTTCGTGGCCACCTTATTGGTGATGATACATTTTTCTAGTTTTCTAGGTGCATCAAGAGTTTGTGCAGGCTTTCCTGATTCGACTGCCAAATTTAGGTTTAATTAGATTATATAACCTTAAAAAAGCTCAAACATAAAGTAAAAATCAATTAAACTTACACCATGCTCTTTGCTTTGATTACTCTTTTACAATAGGTTTGCCATGCCACCGATTTCAGATAAGCCATTAGATTCAGAACAACGCTTCAATTACTTCATTGAAACGGCAGTAGAACAGCAACAAATTTGGATCTTAAGTGACGCGCAAGGCTGCGTTATGCTCAACACAGATGATGAAGAGTGTATTCCTGTATGGCCCAGTGAAGAGTCAGCTCAATCCTGGGCTACGGGGGATTGGCAGCACTGTCAAGCGGAGCCCATCAGTCTTAAAACCTGGCAGCACCGCTGGACTCGAGGCCTTGAAGAAGACCAGTTTCATGTTGTGGTATTCCCAATAGAACAAGAAGACGGTAGTGTCATCCACCCTGTGGAACTTGATGCAGAACTACGTAAAAAAATAAAAGCTAGCAATAAGAAAAAATAGGTTTATTGCAAAGCTAAGCGCTATGGACTTATTTATCCACTGGGCCGTATTCACTGCAAGCTGTACACAGATAGTTACCCACACCTTTGTGCCTTTATTTGCCTGTTAATAACTCGCTATTTTTGTTAAATGTTGCTGTTTGACTTCCCAGCTGAGAAAACTCGCTTCAATGCTGTTACTCGCCAATTTTTTAAGCTGGCCTGTGGATAACACTAAACTAGTGGCTAATGCGTGGTAATTCGCGCCAACATAACCCCCAAAATATGCAGGGTCATCAGAGTTCACGGTAACTTTGACCCCCAAGTCCAACAGCCGTAAAATGTTGTGCTCAGCCATACTCGCAAATACTTTTAGCTTAGTGTTAGACAGCGGACAAACCGTTAAGGGCATTTGCTTAGCGATTAAGTACTCTAGCAGTTGCTTATCTTCCTCAGCTCTTACCCCATGATCTATTCGAGATACTTCTAACAGTTCAATTGCTTGCCATATATATTCAGGAGGGCCTTCCTCACCCGCGTGCGCGACAGTCAATAATCCGTGCTGCCTTGCTTTAGCGAAAACTCTGCTGAATTTTTCTGGCGGGTGACCTATTTCGGAGCTATCCAACCCTACCGCTTTAAGCTTATCTATAAACGGCAGTGCTTGCTCAAGAGTAGCGAGTGCTTGCTCCTCTGATAAATGACGTAAAAAAGACATTATCAAAAAACTGCTAATAGATAACTGCTGCTCTGCCTGACGCAGGGCTCTGGTGATACCATTGATCACTGTTTCAAACGCAATGCCTCTATCAGTGTGGGCTTGAGGATCAAAAAATGGCTCCACATGGACAACACCATCGTCTTTACATTGCAGTAAATACGCCCAAGTTAAATCGTAGAAATCTTGCTCTGTTTGCAGTACTTCAGTTGCCTGGTAATAAATATCTAGAAACTGCTGTAAATTTTCAAACTGATAGGCGGCGCGCACTTCATCAACCGTCTTAAAAGGTAGCTGTATTGCATTGCGTTCAGCCAGCGCAAACATTAGCTCAGGTTCTAATGTGCCCTCTAAATGCAGATGTAATTCAGCTTTAGGTAGTGTAACTATTAAAGCTTCCATAACGTTTGCCCTGTCTCACTCTTTATCAAAATATTCGTAGGTGGCTGCAAACCTAGATAAGAGATAGTCTCCCGCGGTAATAGCTGAGTATTTTGCAGGGTTGTCTTCACTATAGCAGCCTGATAGCGCTTCGATTCCAGTGTCAAAATTGGGCTCTACAAAGAATGGCATGCTATAGCGCTCTCTGCCACTTGGGTTTATCACTCGGTGTGGCGTCGAGGTATAGCGGTCGTTACTCCAACGCGCCATCATGTCACCAATATTGATCACGAAGCTATCTTTGATTGGCAGTGCATCTTGCCAATGACCCGCCCTATCTTTTACTTGTAAACCGCCTATTGAATCTTGGTACAAAATTGTAATACAACCGTAATCAGTATGGGCGCCCGCACCCATCTGATCATCGTTTGATTTTTTTTCTAAGGCCGGATAGTGAATAAAACGCAACACACTAAGAGGCTCTGTAAAGCTGTCATTAAAAAAATTGGGATCAATCTTTAACGCAATCGCCAATCCCCGTAAGAGTGTTTTACCCAACTCGATCATGTCCCAATAATGGGTCTCTACTAATGCTTTAAATCCAGCAATATTCGGGTATTGATTACAACCATGCAGCGGTTTTGCCGCCAGTACATCAACATGATCGGCCGATAAATTGCGCCCCATATCAAAGGTTTCTTTAAAATCAGCGGGCTTTTCTGGGTCAAGTTGCTCGGTGCCAAAGCTACCGTAACCTCTATGATGATCCGTTTTAGTGATATCAATAGTTAGTTTTTCAGCCAGTGGTAAGTCAAAAAATTGCTTGTAAGCTGCTGTCAGCTGAGAAATGCGCGCCGCGCTAATATTATGGCCTGTGATGTAAAAAAAACCGCTTTGTTGACAAGCTTGATCTATCGCCGTTGCAACGCTCTGCCAAGACTTGGCATCATTGAGGTACAAAGGGGCTATATCTATAACGGGAATAGTTGAGTGGGACATAACATAGCATCTCCTGTTTGGCACTCACCGGTTGCTTAGGTTAGGTAAGTGAATATCCAAATAAATAAAGACTCAGCTGGTAAAGTGACCAGATGAGTATCAGAAAGACTAAATCCTGAGTATGATTTAGACAGCATTCTCAGTGTGTTATTTAAAATGACCCTAGCAGCAAGAAAAATCTAGTTACAGCTATTTCTTTGACTCCTCTAAAGTTTATGGCTAATTTGAGTGGTCAACTGCTAAATCTAGGATGATGGGGCCGCACCACAGCCCCTGCCTTTCGACACTAAAAGCCTGTCCAACAGGCTTCTAGAGATTAGATTGCTAACTAGTTAGGAATCGTGCCCCTTACACCTTCAACATACCAGTTCATGCCTTTTAAATCGTTCAAAGACATAGCTTCACCAGCTTTTATTTTAACTTCTCCAGCCTGGTTTTTAATAGGCCCTGTGAATGGGAAAAATGCACCGCTGGTGATATCGTCAACCAATTGTTGCGCTTGTACAGCTAAAGCTTCTGGCATATTGGTAAATTCAGGAATAATAATATCTTTTTCAGCCATACCGCCCCAGTAACTTTCTGGTTTCCAGGTGCCGTCTAGCACTTCTTGAGTTTTACGAATATACAACTCAGCCCAATCATCAACCACTGACATTAAATGTGCTTTGGGGCCAAAGCTAGACATGTCAGATGCCTGGCCTACAGCATACGCGCCACGCCGCTCCGCCGCTTGCATCGCTGCAGGACTATCTGTGTGCTGTAAAATCACATCCACGCCCTGATCCATCATCGCGTTGGCCGCATCCGCTTCTTTGCCTGGATCAAACCAGCTATTTACCCAAATAATTTTAAGCTCAGCACCTGGATTGTATTTATTAAGCGCTAACTGCACAGTGTTAATGTCCCGAATAACTTCGGGAATTGGGAAGGAAGCGATGTAGCCTATCTTGTTACTCTTGGTCATTTTAGCGGCAACAAAACCTGCAACGTAACGCCCCTCAAACGTTTTAGATAAATAATTACCTGCGTTTTTTGAAGTTTTATAGCCAGTAGCGTGCTCAAAAGTAACATTTTTGAATGCTTTTGCCACTTTTAAGGTGGGGTTCATGTAACCAAAAGAGGTGGTGAAAATCAGCTTATTACCCGCTTTGGCTAAATTGCGAATGACCCTTTCGGCATCGGCCCCTTCAGGTACTGACTCTACGAAGGTAGTTTTTACCTTGCCGGCAAAGTGTTTTTCCATATCCAAGCGGCCTTTATCGTGCTGATAGCTCCAGCCGTGATCGCCTACAGGCCCTACATAGACAAAACCAACTTTCATCGGATCTTCTGCCTGAACAGATCCTGCAACGAGGCCTAAGCCTAGAACTGCACTGGTCAGTAACTTCTTCACGCTATGTTTCATTTTATGCTTCCTTTTTATACAAATAGTAAATTCAGATTGAGCTATCTGTGGTTATTTTCGATCGCCGAGAGGGATAGAGAAAGAATATTCCATATCCCAGGGGAAGCGAATCCAAATATCTTGGCTCACTTCAGTAATAAAGTTATCAACTAACGGCTTACCTGCAGGTTGTGCGTATACCGTGGCGCAATGTGCCTTAGGTAACAACTACCTTAGGTATTTTGCCGTTTTATCTGTGTCAACTAAATCAGCCACCAGCAACATGCCATCTCCATCGCCTGCGGCTGCTTTTATTAGTTGTAGCTCACCTTGTGCTTGATCGCCGTCGGTTTCAGACGCGCAGTCACTGGAAAGACACACAATATCAATTTGAGTCGTATATCTAATTCAAGCGCGGTGGTAGCCGCCGGCACTAATCCTGCGCACGCAGTAGCAATGATGCCTTCCATGGCCCCATTTCAAATAAGCGCCAAGATAGCACCCTCGAGTTTAGATGTAACTCTTTCCAATATACTGGAAAACCTCTGTTATATGGGGTCGATAAAAGCAAGTGCAGCGCTTTTTTACCTATTGGGAAAAACGCTATAATACCTGAAAGTTGCATGTTTATTAATAGTGAGCAGCTATTTGGCGGTCATTTTTGCCACAAGTTTCCTAGCAAGTTCAGTATGTTCTGCGATTAATTGTGGCACATCAATAGCCAACAACTGCCCAGACTTGACTTTCCATTGTCCGGCTACCATGACTCTATCCGCTTTGTAAGCACCGCAAAGCAGCAGTGCTGCTAAAGGGTCATGGCTGCCACTAAAGCGCATTTCATCGAGTTTAAACAGTGCTATATCAGCCTGTTTCCCGACGCCAATTTCGCCTACATCTGTTCTGCCTAATACTCTGGCCGATCCTTGAGTAGCCCAGCGATAAGCATCAAAATGAGTCACTTTGGAAGCACCGTAACGCAAACGTTGAATATACAAGGCCTGCCGCACTTCCTGCATCATATTAGAGCCATCATTAGAAGCGGACCCATCCACCCCTAAACCAACATTGACCCCCGCCTTTTCTAACTCTAGGTTTCTGGCAATACCTGAAGCGAGCATCATATTTGAGGTCGGACAATGGCAAACACCGACCCCTGCAGCGCCTAATTGAGATATCTCAGTATCATTAAAGTGAATACCATGCGCCAGCCACGTCCGCTGGTTGAGCCAACCGACACTCTCGAGATAATCCACTGTGCGCAAGCCAAACTTTTCTAGACAAAAGCGCTCTTCATCTCTCGTCTCTGCCAAGTGGGTATGCAGGCGCACATCTAGTTTTTCTGCCATTTGTGCACTTGAGCGCATAATGTCTTGGGTGACAGAGAAGGGAGAACAAGGGGCTAGCGCTATCTGCAACATTGCCCCTTCACCGCGCTGGTGGTAACGATTAATTAAGCGTTCACTATCTTGCAGTATCTGCTCTTGGCACTGAACCGTATTTTGTGGTGGCAGGCCACCGTCCTCTTGGCCTAAGCTCATTGATCCGCGCGTAAATAATGTGCGCATCCCCAGTGCTTGACTAGCTTCAATTTGCACATCAATAGACTGCTCCATGCCACCGGGAAACAGATAGTGGTGGTCAGCTGAAAAAGTGCAACCCGACAAGAGTAGTTCGGCCAAGGCGAGTTTGGTGGCGACAGCCAGCATCTCCGGCTCTAAATTTGCCCACAGTGGATAGAGACTTTGCAGCCAGGGAAATAGCTCTTGATTTAAGGCCGCTGGATACGCTCTAGTCAAGGTTTGATAGTAGTGATGATGGGCATTGATTAAGCCGGGTAATACAACGGAATCTCGCGCGTCATACGCGTCATTATAGCCGTTTATTGGCTCTCCCCCGGAGACCACTAACTCGATAATTTTGCCTTGCTGAATGACGATGCCGCCACCGGCATCAACGCCTTCAGCAACCAGCATCGCCAACGGGTTCTTGATCCATAATTTACTGTTATCAATAGACATAGCAGTTACTCTAGGTATACGGATGGAAAGGTTTACCCAACCACATTGGCGTATACATTTTGGATTTCATAACGTTATTGGAGATCATTACCAGCACTAATACTGTCGCCGCATATGGCATCATAGCCAATAAATTTGGCGATACAGGATAGCCTAGACCTTGAGCCACTAGATTCAAAATACTGGCTAAGCCAAATAAATAAGCCCCTAAAATAACTCGCTCTGCGCGCCATGTGGCAAAGACAACCAATGCCAGCGCTATCCAGCCTCTTCCAGCGGTCATATTTTCCGCCCACAGAGGCGTGTAGGCCAGAGACAAGTAACCACCAGCTAAGCCTGCCATTGCACCACCAAAAGCTACCGCTAAATAGCGAGTGCGCATTACTGGTAGTCCAATCACATTCGCCGCATGGGGGTTTTCGCCCACCGCTTTCACAGTGAGCCCCAAACGGCTGCTCTTAAAGAACCAATAGACTAATGCAAATAGCACAAATGATAAGTAGACAACTAAGTCTTGTCCGAAGAACATTTTACCGATGATCGGTAGTTCACTTAAATAGGGAATTGCTATCGGCTCCAATCCTTGTATTGGCTTGCCGACGTAGGCTGCGCCAACAAAAGCTGACAAGCCAGTGCCAAAGATAGTTAACGCCAGCCCGGTAGCCACTTGATTAGCGTTTAATCCCAGTGCTATAGCCGCAAACAACATCGACATCATAATGCCCGCTAGGATCGCCAATATAAAACCTAGTAGTAAGCTACCGGTGGTAATAGTGACAATAAAGCCGATAACGGCTCCCATTAACATCATACCCTCTTGGCCCAAATTGAGTACGCCACTTTTTTCACAGACAAGCTCTCCCAAGGCCACAATTAATAACGGGGTACCAGTGCGGACCATTGCATAGAGAATGTTAGTTATTAAATCGATATCCACTTACACAATCTCCGTTGCAGTATTAGAGGTTAAAAATTTTATTTTGAAGTTGATGAACACATCACAAGCCAGTAAATAAAACAACAGCATACCTTGAAACAAAGACGTGACTGCCAAAGGTACATTCAACTCGATTTGTGCCAGTTCTCCACCCATGTATATAAGCGCCATCAATAAACTGGCGAAAAATATTCCCAGAGGATGTAAACGTCCGAGAAAGGCGACGATGATAGCGGCGTATCCATAACCAGGTGATATTGAGGGAATCAGTTGGCCGATCGGACCTGTAACTTCACCAGCTCCGGCAAGGCCTGCAAGGGCACCGCTGATAATCATAACCAATACAACGAGACGTTTGTGCTTAAATCCTGATAGCTTAGCGGCGTTGCTGTCTAGACCTAATACTTTAATTTGAAAACCTAGAAAAGACCTTGAGATAAAGACCCAACTGGCAACAACCGCAAAGGTAGCAAATAAAATACCAATATGCAGGCGGGTATCTTCAATTAGAATAGGTAGCACGGCACTGTCACCAAACAGCGCTGACTCAGGAAAACCATAACCCTGAGGATCTTTTAATGATCCGTGAACGAAATACAAAAGAAAATACAGGGCGATGTAATTAAACATGATGGTGGTGAGGATTTCATTGGCATTAAATCGATTGCGCAACCAAGCAGCCAGCAGGCCCCAGAGCCCTCCACCGAGCATGCCACTTAATAATACTAAGGGCAGCACCCACACAGCGTCTATTTCTATTAATTGCAAAGCAACGGCACTGGCACTCAATCCGCCCATTAATAATTGTCCCTCTGCACCTATGTTCCAAACTTGTGCTTTAAACGCCACTGACAGACCTATCGCACAGAGCATAATAGGCGCCGCTTTTACACAGAGCTCTGCAATACCATAGACATCTGAGACCGGTGAAATTAAGAACACACTTAAAGCGTGCAGCGGTTCATGTCCTAAAAACGAGAAGAAAATCCCGCCGGTGATTAAGGTCAAAAAACCGGCGAGTAAAGGTGAGTAATAAGACATAGTGCGGGAGGCTTCGCCACGAGGTTCTAGTTTTATCAAAGTTACATCTCCAGCTAAATAGCCATCTTCTGAGTATCGGATTCTGACACTGCTTGAGGTTTATCAAAAACGCCTGTCATCCAACGTCCCACCTCTTCAATACTAGTCTCGGCTGTGGCTTTTGTGGGTGACAACTCGCCATCACAAATAGCGCCTAATCGATCACTGATGAGGAACAGTTCATCGATGTCTTCTGATACCACCAAAATTGCAGCACCTCTATCGCGCAGTTCGATCAACGCTTTATGAATAGCTGTTGCCGCGCCGATATCAACACCCCAGGTAGGATGAGCAGCAACCAGTAGTTTGGGGTTTTGTAAAATCTCACGACCGATAATAAACTTTTGTAAATTACCCCCAGATAAACTTTGTGCCGCTGTTTTGTGGCTAGGCGTTTTAACGTTATAGTCTGTAATAATTTTTTTAGCGTACTGTTCAGTTTTAGTTTGATTGATAAAACCTTTGCTGACGAGCCCTTGAAGAAAACCTGTGAGTAGTGTGTTATCTTCGAAGCTCATTTCAGGCACAGCACCACGCCCCAATCTCTCTTCTGGAACAAAGGCTAAGCCTAATTCACGCCTTTTCCTGGGGCCTAATAGACCTACTTGTTTGGTTTGGAAACTCACTTGTTCGGCACTACTGGCCAGATGCTCGCCGCTGAGAGCGCCGAGTAATTCTTCTTGACCATTACCGGCGACACCTGCAATACCTAGTATTTCACCGCTACGCACGCTAAAGTTGATGCCTTTTAGCCTAGCGCCAAAAGGATCTTCACTGGTTTGATTAAGGTCTTTGACAATCAAAAATGGCGCAGTGCCCGCAGATTTCGGATAATTGCTGCTGATGGGTGTATCATCTCCAACCATCATCTGTGCCATTTTAGTCGCCCCTGCCTCCGCGGGTATACAGTCGCCAGTAACTTTACCTGCACGCAAAATAGTCGCACTGTGACACAGTGCTTGAACTTCTTTTAATTTATGACTAATAAATAAAATACTGCAGCCATCAGCCGATAATTGACGCAAAGTGACAAACAATCTATCCACTTCTTGTGGGGTTAACACTGACGTTGGTTCATCTAAAATCAGCAATTGAATCTCTTGTACTAAACAGCGCACAATCTCGACTCTCTGTCGCTCTCCAACACTCAAGCTGTGAATGTATCGATGGGGATTTAACTCCATTCCATATTGTTTAGACACTATGCTAATGCGCTCGGCTAACTGCTTCAAATCGCCGGCATCATCGCCCAGAGCTAGTGCAATATTCTCGGTCACGGTTAATGTTTCAAACAGAGAGAAATGTTGAAACACCATGCCTATTCCCATCTTCCTTGCGGTGGAGGGATCTTTGATAGCCGCAAGCTTGCCCTGCCAAAAAATTTCTCCAGCATCGGGCCTAGTGACGCCATAGATCATTTTCATCAAGGTACTTTTACCGGCGCCGTTCTCACCGAGTAGTGCATGAATCTCACCTGCAGAAATTGACAAGTCTACTTTATCGTTAGCGAGGCATCCAGGGTATTGCTTGGTAACGCCTTTAAGTTCCAATTGAAAAATCGCTGATGATGATTCGACTGTTTGTCTATCCATCTGTGCTCTGTCCTCTTGTTTGAAATGCTTTACATTTCTTTTAAAACTAACTGATTACTTGGCTAATAAAGTGGGTTGTTAAGGTAGTCAGTTAGTTTTAAATTTTCATTATTTTTTTCACAAGTAAAGAATTTATAAAAAAGCTGACTCAAAAGACAGGTTTTTTTAGTTTATTTTATGCAAATAGTCACTTGTTACACTAAAACGGACTAAATTATTGTTTTTTGGACAATATTATAAGTCTGTTTCTTTTATGGAAAAATACTAGCACAAACAAAAATACTGGGGAATTTAACCTTGTAGACTTATCGTCTTCTAATGCTGCACAGACCTTTGAACAGTTACTACATCTTTCCTATAAGCTTTGTGTAAATATATCTAAATACCTAAATCAGCCCCAAAAAAACCAGCGTAAAAAAATTCCTTTTGCTAGTTTCCGACAAAGTAGCTGCGCTACTAGCTCTGCGCTCTAACCCTTACACAGAAATTAGAGCGCCCAGTGAACAATTCACGGCCTCCTCAGGTGAAAAACTAGGGCTTGCTTGTGACGTTTTGTTGACAACTGGATGAGTAAGGTCGCGAGCAATCGATTAAATCCATTAGGCTTTAAAAAACGCTGAATAAGACACTTGTATTTAAGCGGATTAAATAGGCTTTTTAGCTCAACTGTATAATAGCATCAAGCAACATTTGCAGTGCCATCAGTGTCAAGATCGTTGTAATCGCCAGTTGAAAATAGTGTGAAGATAACTTATTTAATATCTCTCTGCCCAATAAATCACCTAAAATACCCGATACATTAATAGCAACCAAAAACAACAATTTTTGAGCCGTGCTGAATAATCATCAGAGTGCCGTGTGTTGAAGAAACCTGTTTTGCAGTCATTTGCTTTCTTGGCAGTAAAGCCAATACCAATGGCCAAGTCGCCCCAATGAGCATAGTACTGAAAGTAATCAGTACTCTCTCTAATGTATGAGTTATTCGACCTTGTCTGAACTGTTATATTTTAGGCTACAGACCAACTAAAGAATAAATACTGCCAATACTAACAATAAGATAGACTCAGGCAAAGCCACCACAAATTGGCCCCCTGCCATTGCGTCGACTAAGGCACCTAAAAAGTAGAAACAGACAATTTGCCAAACAATATGTTGGTGAAGCAACAACGCCCTAGTGCTGTTACTAGCAAGTTGAATGGCAGCATGCACCGGGATAACCATAGCGATCGGCAAAAAATTCACCAATAGCGCTAGCATTACCAAACAGCCACCTAAACCAAATGAGGCGGTAAGCGTCGCGGTAAATACCCCACTATCGATAAAGATAATACCGCTATCTAACGACAGCATTGCTGGCCAGAAGCCTAAGTCCATCGACCAAGACAACATAGTGTCAATCACCCACTTCTGTCTGAGCCCAGCAGAGGAGTTAAATAAGAAGCAGTAACTACGCTGATTTTAGGTGAGTTTATAAATAGAGATGACGAATAGAGTGTTGAAAAATGCCTACTCATCGCCGAGAAGTTCTTTTATAGCCTCACAAGGGGCCTATCAGACTTAACACTAATCTACTTTTTCTCGCTGCGATCGGCCAAGTCAGAGAAGGTTCTAATCAATAAGTCTATAACAGAGCGCTTCCTTTTGTGACAAACTTATATGGTAAGCGATGTTATATAGGCATCTTGACCCTAGTGACTTTATTTAACTCTTGCCAAAGGTGTGTTCCAAGGCAACAGCGCATCCAGTCTTTCTAGTGTGTCCGCATCGGCGATATGATCGAGTATATATTTAATGTAGGCATATGGATCTATGCCATTAGCCTTGGCGGTCTCGATCAAAGAGTAACAGGTGGCGCTTGCTCTTGCGCCATGTGGAGTATCGGCAAAGAGCCATG
>JAWUWK010000025.1:0-17376 GCA_034111875.1 Gammaproteobacteria bacterium | reverse complement strand
CTCAATGTCTGAGGGAGACCTTGGCGATTAACCGCCGTGTTGCTCAATGTCTGAGGGAGACCTTGGCTATTAACCGCCGTGTTGCTCATTGTCTGAGGGAGACCTTGGCTATTGACCGCCGTGTTGCTCAATGCCTGAGGGAGACCTTGGCTATTGACCGCAGTGTTGTTGCCTGCATTTGTGATAGTTGAGTTATTTGAACTCGGGTTACTTTGAGGGCTTGAAGATTGGGTTGTCGGCGTCGCCGAATTTATGCTACGAGAAGAAGCGGGACTCTGCGGGTTCGAAGCGGTTAAGCCTAGGCTGCTCGGCAAAGGGCTCGTGGGCAAAAATTTTGCGCCAGAAGTGTTGTTGTTTGGCTGTGTGGACTGCGCTGGATTCGCATAGCTCGATATAATTATGCTCATTTGCGGGGTAAGTGATGGGCTATTAGTATTCTTTGTTGTCGCAGTGGTTGCATTACTGCTAAGGCCGTTTGGCGATGAAGTTTGGGCAAGGACCGGTTTGACTGCAATAGGGTTAAGGTTATTAACATTAGATTTGACAGTGTCTGCTAAGTTAGGGGGCTGATTTTTAGTTGCTGGAGTCGCAGAATCTTGAGTGCTACTGTTTGTTAAATTGATTGGTGCTTGAGCTGTGCCTTTATTCTGGATGTTTGGGTTTGTCAGGTAACTTTGAGAGAGCCCCGTCGTGGTTTTTCCAGCCACTGTTTGATGGGATGTTGAATTAGTTATCAGCGGATTTGTTTTGATTAAGCTAGATTGTGCCTGTGTTGTGCTAACGGTTACTTGGCTAGTCGATTGCCCAGGGCTCGACACTGCTGGGCTAAGATTATTAATAATCTGGGCAATGTTTAGCTGATTTTTGGTTGTTTGTGCTGGTTGTTGGCTGCTACTTCCTTGAGTGCTATTGGTTGCTTGTGGATTTATTAGTTTCGCACTAATAGGTTCTCCTTTCGGCAAAAGCTGGACTATTTTTTCTAAATCAGCTCCGCTGGCATTAATTGTCACAGGTACTTTTAATAAGATGCTTGTGCTATTACCTTGACTGACAAGAGAGCTGGCACTAGACGCGCTGGTGCTTGTAGTCCGGGTTTGAGTTAGGTTATTGTTTGGTGCTTGGCTAGGGGCTGTTGTCTTATTGGAGGATGTAGCTACGGGTGGAGAAGTAAGTTTTAGTTGTATCTGGCCATTTTCCATGCGTTGCAAGCTAACAGTGCTGCCTTTTTCAGGTACGGCACCGGAAAATTTTGCCGATATTTGTAACAGTGAATTATTGATCTCAAGTTTTACTTTATGGGCACTTGTCTGCGCTTGATCTGGGGACACTTGAGTGACTTTTGCTGTCACTGTTTTGCCAATGGGTAACGTTGTTTCAATAGGCTTAGAGGCAATCGGGCTTTTTGCATCTATCGATTTAACTTTTGCAATTGCCGTAGCGTCCATTTATGTTGCCTCTGATTCAATTTGATATAAGATCTCTTTATAATGAGCGCTAAAGGCACTTCTCAAAATAGTTTCTTTCTCTCTAAGAGCCTGTCGGACTCTAGGCTAATTTAATGGAGAACCAATTTTGGTGTATAACTTACCACTAATAAGCTCTGAAAAATCAGAAATTGAACCAAGTTTCTAAGCTCGCGGCATAAACAGTGGTTGTTTGGCGAAAAAAATCAAAATTATGTCTCAATTCTTCTTCATACTGCAAACGATCGAATTAGAAGGCTTCTTTAGAAGTTGCATCATAATGTCTCTCTTTTGAATATTAAAAATACACGCTAGAATTTTTTGAATGTAAACTCAGTAATAAAAAAAATTATCCGCAACAATACGATTCGATTAGCAAAATGTTTATAATGCTCAGTAACAACCGACGGTAAATTGTACATAAAAGAAATATCGGCCGCTAAAAGAAAATATGAAGCTAAAGATTTAGTATAGCTTAAAAGACCTAGGGCTAAATTGAGTGCCTGCCACTCGCTTTATGAATCTTAAATTTTAGTGCTTTTTTATAGTTTCTGAAGGGCTTTTCTAAGAGAAAAGTCTGTTTCCTGTTACACTTCTACATATGATCAGGCAGTGTTTTTAGATTTTTTTTGAATATATAAAGATAGCTATCGAGGGTTAAAATGTGACAGCTTCGCTGTTGGCAATTACTGATTTATATTGTGAACGAGATGATAGGGTTTTATTTGAAAATTTATCACTACAGTTGAATCAGGGTCAAATAGTTCATTTGGTGGGTAAAAATGGCAGTGGAAAAACCTCGCTGTTACGAATATTAAGCGGCCTTTACCATAGTTATGAAGGCTCTGTGAAGTATTTAGGCCAAGATATTTCTCACGTGAGGAATGAGTATAACAAAGCTCTACTTTATATCGCTCACAATGTCAGTGTTAAAGGCGCCCTGACAGTTCGTGAAAATCTGGATTGGTACTCGAAAATACAGCCCCAATTAGACAGTGACATGATACAAGATGCGATAACTTCTGTCGGCCTGAATGATTTTGATGATGTGCTTTGTCATCATTTGTCCGCCGGCCAAAAGCGCAGAGTTAATTTGGCTAGGTTGTATATGTTACCGGTGAGTGCATTTGAGAATAGTTTATGGATATTGGATGAGCCTTATACTGCGATTGATGTTGAGGGAGTCGCTAGTTTAGAGAATCATCTACAAGGTTATGTTAGCGAGGGAGGAGCTGTTATTTTGACCACCCATCAATTTATGCACCGAACCGAAGCTGTAGTGAAAATAAATCTAGATGAATTGGGAACTTAATGATATTTTTCGGGGCTAATACAACACGTCAGCTATTTGGCATTGGTAGATATTTCATATGCTAAGAGTTTTTTGGGCTGAGCTTTACAAAGATATGCTGTTGTCCTTTAGACGCCGCTCAGAGTTATTAAATCCTTTACTTTTTTTTATGATGGTTGCCGCGTTGTTCCCATTAGGAGTTAGTCCTGCGGCTGATTTTTTGTCCCAGCTAGCACCTGGTGTGCTCTGGGTGTGTGCACTTTTAGCGTCCTTATTGTCGCTGGATAGTCTGTTTAAAGCAGATTACGAAGACGGTACTTTAGAGCAATTATTATTGTCTTGTGAATCAACCTATATGATAGCGCTAGCTAAAGCCGTTGCCCATTGGTTAACCACAGGTTTACCGCTGGCCTTATTGGCTCCGCTATTAGCGGTTATGTTGTTTTTGCCGACACAAGCTATCCCTACCTTAGTCGTTACTTTGCTGGTGGGTACGCCCACACTGAGTTTGATCGGGGCTATAGCCTCTGCATTAACCGTAGGGCTTAAAAAAGGCGGAGTACTGATTTCTCTGTTAGTGATTCCCTTGTACATTCCAGTGTTAATATTTGGCGCTAGTGCCGTGCATGGGGCTAGCCAAGGTTTACCAGTTGTCGCCTATATCGCAATTTTAGGGGCCATGTTGGCCTTAAGTTTAGTCCTGGCTCCTTTTGCCATTGCCGCGGCCCTTAGAGTCTCAGTGAGTAGTTAATGAATAAAGCGAAAAAAATGATGCCAAAATGGTTTTACCAAATGGCTTCTCCCAAAGGTTGTTACCAAATAACCGATAAATTGTTACCTTGGTTTACTCTGTCGGCTTTGTGTTTTTTATCTGTTGGCGCGGTTTGGGGGCTTTTATTTGCTCCTCAAGATTACCAACAAGGTAACAGCTTTCGGATTATTTACATTCACGTTCCCAGTGCTCTTTTGGCACAATCTATCTACATAACGATGGCCTTGGCAGGAGGGGTGGGGATTATTTGGAAGATGAAAGTGGCGGATATGGTGGCTTACGCTTGCGCGCCAATTGGCGCTTCAATGACCTTCGTCGCTTTGTTGACGGGGGCCATTTGGGGTAAGCCTACTTGGGGTTCTTGGTGGGTGTGGGATGCGCGTTTGACCTCGATGTTAATTTTGTTGTTTTTGTATTTTGGTGTGATGGCGCTGTATTCTTCGATGGAAAAACCTGAAATAGCCGCAAAAGCTGCCGCTATTCTCGGACTCGTAGGCCTGGTTAATATTCCGATTATTAAATATTCAGTTGATTGGTGGAATACCTTGCACCAACCGGCGACTTTCACTTTAACTGAAAAACCTGCGATGCCAGTAGAAATGTGGTTGCCACTTTTGGTGATGGTTTTAGGTTATTATTGTTTTTTTGCCTCTTCATTAATGGTGCGCTTGCGCAATGAAATTTTACGGCGCGAAAAAAGAGCGAGCTGGGTTAAGCAATTAGTGGCAAAAGTATGATGCAAAGAGTGAGGTTTAGATGCAATTTGAATCATTGATGAGTTTTTTTCAAATGGACGGACATGGTTTATATGTCTGGCTGAGTTATGTGATCACCTTGGTCGTGCTTGCCCTGAATTTTGTAATGCCTAGGCGAGCGCAAAAAAAATTATTAATATCACTTCAAAAAAGAATATTGCGAGAGAACTCGGATAAATGACCCCAAAAAGAAAGCAACGACTCATATTAGTTTTATTTGTGGTGTTCGGTGGAGCAGCTGCTGTCGGCTTGACTGTCTTCGCCTTAAGTCAAAATATAAGTTTATTTTTTTCACCACAGCAAATGCAAAATGGTGAAGCACCGGCTAATACTCGTATTAGAGCAGGGGGCATGGTGGTAGATGGCAGTGTTAAACGCGATCAGAACAGCTTGAAAGTTGAATTCGCTATTACCGATTTTGTTAAAACGGTGGTGGTTGAATACGAGGGGATACTGCCAGATCTGTTTCGTGAAGGTCAAGGTATCGTAGCACAGGGCCGGTTGAATGAGGCCGGTGTTTTTAAGGCAGTAGAAGTGCTCGCTAAACATGATGAGAAGTACATGCCTCCCGAAGTACAAGATGCTTTAGATGAAGCAGGTGTCGATCAGAAAGGCGTCAAAATATGATCCCTGAATTAGGTCAGTATTCCCTCGTCATTGCGCTGGTAATGTCAGTTTTCTTGGCGGTAATTCCAATGGTTGGTGCCAATAGGGGAAGTTTGTTCTGGATGGGCTTTGCTAAACCTCTTGCTAAATCTTTGTTTTTGTTTTTGTTGATCAGCATGCTGTGCCTAGGTTATGCGTTTGCAACAGATGATTTTAGTGTTGAGTATGTCGCTAGTAATTCGAACAGTGCGCTGCCTTATTATTATAAACTCAGTGCTATTTGGGGCGGGCATGAAGGCTCTCTTCTGCTATGGGTTTTTATCCTCAGTTGTTGGATTTTTGCCGTTGCACTCAAATCTGATGGCTTGCCTGCTGTTATGATGGCGAGAGTGCTATCGGTATTAGGCATGGTTGGGGTTGGGTTTATTTCCTTTACCCTTATTACTTCTAGTCCGTTTGAGCGATTGTTGATTAATACCCCCCTTGAAGGCGGCGATTTAAATCCCCTATTACAAGATATTGGTTTGATTATCCATCCGCCTTTGCTCTACATGGGGTATGTTGGTTTTTCTGTGCCATTTGCGTTTGCAATAGCGGCATTGCTCAGCGGCAAGCTAGATGTTGCTTGGTCGCGCTGGACGCGCCCTTGGACTAATTTATCATGGGCTTTTTTAACCATTGGTATAACCTTGGGCAGTTGGTGGGCATATTACGAACTGGGCTGGGGCGGCTGGTGGTTTTGGGACCCAGTTGAAAATGCTTCCTTTATGCCTTGGCTAGTAGGTACTGCATTAGTGCATTCTTTGGCTGTGACAGAAAAAAGAGGGCTATTTAAAAGTTGGACCTTACTGTTAGCGATCTTCACTTTTTCTTTAAGTCTACTTGGTACTTTTTTGGTACGCTCCGGCGTGCTCACTTCCGTGCATTCTTTTGCCGCCGATCCTGAACGTGGTTTTTTTATTCTGGTTTTGCTAGCTATTACTGTCGGCGGTTCTTTGTTTCTCTATGCACTCAAGGCATATGACATAAAAAGTGAGTCTGATTTTGAGCTCTGTTCACGGGAGACGTTATTGCTAGTTAATAATGTCATTTTAGTGATTATCTGTTCAATGGTCTTAATAGGTACCCTTTATCCGCTGGTGATCGATGCCATGGGGGCGGGGAAAATGTCGGTGGGTCCACCGTATTTTAATTTATTATTCGTGCCCTTTAGCCTCCTGTTAGTATTCTTTATGGCGATAGGTGTTTTGCTGCGTTGGAAAAAGAGTAGCCCCCTTAAAGTTGTTAAGCAGCTATTACCTACGCTAATAGGCGCGGTTGTTTTAGGCGTCGGTGCGGCTTACTGGTTTAACCAAGAAATGGCATTTAAAGCAACGCTTGCGCTAGTGATTGCCTTTTGGGTGTTGTTTAGCTTAGTGATAGACGCCTACAGCAAAGTGGCGAATAAAGCTCACAAACTTTCCAGTTTGACCAAATTATCAAAAAGTTACTGGGCTATGCAGATCGCCCATTTAGGTGTGCTGATCTCGCTAATTGGTGTCGCTCTAGTGGCGACCTACAGTGAAGAGCGTGATTTGCGTATGGCACCCGGTGATATAGTAGAGCTGGCCGATTACCGCTTTGAATTTAAAGGAACGACCAAAAAAACAGGACCAAATTATACTGCAGATGTAGGTATTATAGATGTCTATAAAAACGCTAAGTTCTTTGCACAAATGCTACCTGAGAAGCGGTTTTATCCCGCGCGCGGCAGTATGATGACAGAAGCAGATATTAATGCTGGGGTGTTGGCGGACATTTTCGTTGCCTTAGGTGAGCCTCTGGCGGATGGAGCATGGGCTGTTAGATTGCAGTATAAGCCTTTTATGCGCTGGGTTTGGTTTGGTGGTGTGCTAATGATGATCGCTGGATTTATTACGGTGTTCGATCGACGTTATAAACTCAGAAAGTCGGGGGTCCTCGCCGCTGGTTAATTTTATGAGACCTCTGTATTAGGTTTTTAACGGCCTATTTACAAATGTAATCGTTATGTAACGGTTTGTTATTTCAGAAATATAATTTAAAAGCTGCTCTTTACTTGGAGTTGCACTGATAGAGGTTGGTTGTTTATGCGACGTTTTTTATTGTTTATTCCGTTGGTTATTTGTGTTGTTATCGGTGCTTTGTTTGTTAAAGGCCTATCTCTAGATCCAGCCGATCTGCCCTCGGCAAAAATTGGTAAAAATTTCCCCGCTTTTAGCTTGCCAAGCATTGCTGATCCTGACCGGTCGTTAACTGAAAATGACTTGAAAGGTGGTATTAGGTTGGTGAATATCTGGGCAACTTGGTGCCCAACCTGTAAACAAGAGCACAGTTTTCTAAACAAACTTGCGCAAACCGAAGGCGTTGAAATAATCGGGATTAACTACAAAGATGAGCGAAACAAAGCCGTTCAATGGTTGAAGCGTTATAAAGATCCTTATCTGTTTAATATTTATGACGAGGAGGGGGGGGTAGGCTTGGATCTTGGGGTTTATGGAGCACCAGAGACCTATATTGTCGATGCGCAAAGCGTTATTCATTATCGACATGTCGGGGAAGTGAATGCCAGGGTTTGGATTGAGCTTAAAGCTGAGATGGTTAAGTTAGGCTGGAGTGCAAAGAAATCATGACTTGGTTAGCGTTGCCTTTGGTGTTTTTTTCGCTCAGTCTCTTCGCTGCCATTGATACCTTTGAATTTAGGAGTGAGGAGCAGCGGCAATTATTCCGACAATTAAGCCAAGAGTTACGTTGCCCTAAATGTCAGAATCAGAATTTGGCAGGTTCAAACTCTGCAATCGCCTTAGATTTAAGGAAAGAATTACACTCAATGGTGGTGTCTGGTAAAGACACAAGACAAATTAAAGCGTTTATGGTCGAGCGATACGGACAGTTTGTATTGTATAAACCGGGCATGAACTCTATGACTTATGCATTATGGTATGGGCCGTTTGCTCTTTTGCTAATAGGCTTGTTAATAGTGTTCTCTCTCGGTAAAAAAAGTAAGAAATTACTGCTGGTAGAGGAAACAATCCAGGGCTCAATTATTTTAGATGATCAAAAAAAAATGACTAACCACAGCCACCAAAAACGTATCAAAGAACTACTGGAAAAAAATGATGATTGAGCTTTGGTTGGGAATAATTTTGCTATCGATAATCGCTGTGAGTTTTTTATGCTGGCCATTATTTGTTGGAAAAATAGCCACTGTACATGATGATGTAGATAGGCAGCAAGAAAATATCAGACTGTTCAAACAGCGTCTTGCTGAGTTGCAGCAAGAGTTAGATCAAAACTTACTGAACTCTGAAAGCTTCGCTGAGTTAAAGTTGGAACTGGAGAAGAATTTACTTTCAGACACCTCAGAGACTGTTGCTAAAAAGCAAAGTGGTACGGTTAAATTCACTAAGCCACAAATTTTAATTGTAATAGCTCTGTGTATAAGTTTGCCCTTTCTATCACTTGCCCTGTATGCCAAATATGGTAGTGCAGAAGAATTGCTTTGGTCAGAAAATAAGAATCAATTGCAGCAACTAGTGACAGGTGATAAGCCAACACCAGCGCAAGCTATTTCACTGCTAGAAGATGAGTTAGTGCGTAATCCTGATAATGCAGAAGGTTGGTATATGCTTGCCGGTGCTTACATGGGGGCTAATCAATACACAAAGGGTGCAACTGCATTTGAAAAAGTATTAGTCTATTTGCCGCGACAAGCTCCAGTTTATCCGCAGGTGTTAGGCCAATATGCCCAAGCGTTGTTTTTTGTTGGCAATAAAGTTACTCCTGAAGTGAAGATTCAAATTAAGCGAGCCTTGGCTATTGATGCTAACGAGGTGGTTTCACTAGGATTACTGGGCATTGAGGCTTTTGAATTGCAACAATACCAGGCTGCTATAAATTTTTGGGAGCAATCTCTGGCCAATGCTGATAACGATGCGGCGCAGGCACTGAAATCGGGAATTGCGCAAGCAGAGATGAAAATATTAGCCTCTGGCGGGGTGATTAATCGTCAACAAAATGACGTAAACAATAAACTAAATGTCATTGTTGATGTCCATTTTACTGACGTTTTGCAACAAGGCTTACCTAAAGATACGGTGGTTTTTGTTTTTGCTCGACCAGTAGGAGGTAAAATACCTTTAGCCGCTGTTAAATTGAGTGTTTCTGATCTGCCCAAAAGAGTGGTATTGAACGATAGTTTGGCAATGATGCCCACTGCGAAGATTTCTTTGCAGAAAAAGGTTGAAGTTAGTGCTAGAATCTCAATTAGTGGCAGGCCTATAGCGCAAAAAGGAGATTACGAATCAGCGGTAGTAATTCTTGATGTCTCTGCAATAGCAAAGCCTGTTAAACTGTTGATTAATAAAGTTGTTGAATAGTTATATTATTGTTTGATAGTCGTAGTTAATTTGTATATATAAGTTGGTGATATCAATCTATGGAAATAGGTTTGCGTGAGTGGTTGATAGTAGGAGCTCTGGTAGTCATTGTTTTGATTGTCGTTGATGGATGGCGTCGAATGAGGGCGCAAAGTAACTCTCTCAAAATAGATATAGACGATAAATTGTCTGATTTAGGGGAAAATAATTATAACCCAGAGCTACCTTTAGGGGAGGCCAGAGTCTTTGTCCCCAACGAAAATGACGCAGTCACAACAACTAAATCAGCTCGAAATACAGATTCTGAATCTGTATTCAAGAGTCAAGAAAGGCTAGATCAAACCACCCCGCATCAACAACCGACACCTCCTGTTGAATCACCTTCGGCTAACAATAGGCTAGCTCAAGAGCACTCCTCAACTCAAGAAAAAAAACCAGCGCCAAGATCAGAGGTGTTTTCTACTAGTAAAAGTAGCGCTATTGATGAAAGGTCTTTTGAGGCTAAAAAAGAAGTTTTAGTGACAGATGAGTTAGCCATCACTGATCTAGAAGAAACACAGCAATTGATGGGATCTTCCAAGTTATCGTCTGTTATCGATACTTATCCAAAATCCGGTTTTTCAGCTTTCGATGAAATAACACCAGAGGTTAATAGACCTAAACGCATTGATCATGAAATCCTGTCTTATGTCGATAGCCAACAGTCTGACAATCAAGCGATGGCTGAATCTCAACTTGGCTTTTCGGCGGTTGATGCGCCAAAAGAGTTTGAAGTACCGGCTATCTTAAAGAAAGATCACTTGAGTCAGTCTAAAATTGAACGCGCATCAGCGCAGCCAAGACAAGAGACTAATCAATCACTACCTGAACATGTTAAACAACATTCAGATCCGATTGACCAACGCAAGGAGTCAAAAAAAGGCTTTGAGCTTGAGGATGACTCAAACAATGTTGATCATTTAGCGCAAGGATTATTAGCGCATAGCAGTGACAGAGTAGAACCTCCAAATCACCTGCAACACGATGACACTAACCTCACAGATTCCGATCGGACAAATCAAGAGCCGACAAATTCGAGGGCTGAATTGGCTCTAGATACTCCAGTAATTAATACTGAAGTTAAGCACATTGAGACGACACACTCAGGGCGTGATCTCAGGCCTGATAAGTTTGAAGAATTGCTCGCAGAGAGAGCGCAAGAAGAAGTCGATGAAAATCCCGACGATTTGGGCAGTTTAGATATTAGCGAAAAGGCAATGTTTGCTAAGGAGCAAGAAATAGCGGCTTTGAAAGCTATGCTTGAGCAATTGTCGGCCGAAGATAAGTTACCTGAATATAGGGGATTAGACAATAATACTGAAACTGATGACGCGCAACGCGTTAATCAGTTGGATGGCTTTTTAGAAACCGATGTAATAAAAAGTGACTCTCAAGCAGGGACATATCCGATAGGGTTGACGATTGTCGTCGATGATGATCTGGATTTAAAGGATATTGATGAACCTATTGCTAAACTAGCCGATACCTCTCAAATAGATAAAATCACCGAACAGCTAGAAACTAATTTGTCGGATAAACAAGAGCTAGCCGTAAAAAAAGTAAACTTATTAGAAAGCCAAGTTAGCTTAGACTCCGATGCAGACCCATTAATGGATGGCTTTGATGACTCTAAAGCCGCAGAGGCATTGGTCGAACAGTTTGAGCAAGATTTAAAAGTAGCTCATCAAGCTGTGGCAAATGAGTTAGATAGACCCATCAGCGAAATATTGAAGAACAAAAAAGATAGCAGAATTTTAGAGAATACAGCAGCAAGTTCTCAAAGTGAGCAGCGAGAAATTGAAGACCCGTTATCAGATCAAAAGCGGGTATCAGAAGACTTGCTTTCGCAAATTGACCATGAAGAAAAAACTCTCGGCAATAATCTAGAGCTTGAGAGTAACACTCAGCGAACGCTCGATGACACAGTTGCCGAAAATTATCCACTAGAACATAAATCCGCGGATTTGGGTTTTACTGCACTAGAACAAAGTTTCGATGATGACCCATTAATGGAGGGTTTCGATGATGACCCATTAATGGAGGGATTTGATGATGGTGCTGAGTCTGAAAATATCGATGACTTAGACAATCTGGATTTAGTCGCGGACGACGTTAAAGAAAATTTGATGACGTCGCAAAGTGAGCAGAAATATGACGCATTGAATCAGTCAGCGTCTGGTTCAGGTCGATTGAAAAATAAAAAAACCCGTAAACCTATTGCTAATGTTGACGACCCGAACGCTGTGCTTATTGTGACGGTGGTGGCTAAAGATCAGTATCTAAATGGCGCCGCTCTAAAACGTGTAGTACTGGCCTGTGGTATGGAGTTCGGTGACATGCAGGTTTTTCATCGTTTTGAAGACGGGCTAGATACTGGTGCGGTGCAATTTAGTATGGCCAATGCCATCAACCCTGGCACTTTTGACTTCGATACAATGGATCATGCTGCCACACCAGGTGTCTCATTTTTTATGTCGATGGATGAGCCTTTAGATCCAAAAAATGCATTGGAATGTATGATGGCTACTGCAGAAACGGTCGCAACACATTTGAATGGGGATCTATTGGATGATGACCGATCGGTGATTCGTCCTCAAACTAAAGAGCATTATCGTGAAAGAGTTCGCATCCACGAAATGAACAAGTTGACGCGTAGAGCACTCTAAAAATGAAAGCAGGTTATTTCTGTTTTTCTCACTCTATTGCTGGAAGCATTTATTGCCCCATTAATTAGTAAAAATTTTTTACGTTGTTCATATTTTAATTGTTTGTTGGTCTTCTCATGTCAGTCGATATTATTCCCCTTGAAATACAGCAGTTATGTGAAGAAATTGATTTGCATAATTATCGCTATCACGTCTTAGATGACGCCTCTATTCCCGATGCGCATTATGACAAACTGTTCGGACAGCTAAAGGAGTGGGAGAATCAAAACCCATTACTGGTTAGTCAGCAATCACCAACTCAGCGTATAGGCGCCAAGCCTAAACACGGATTTAGTCAAATCACCCATGAAATCCCCATGCTTTCATTGGATAATGTGTTTGACGCGATCGAACTGAATGAGTTTACACAGCGAATAAATGAAAGATTAGGGGTGTCTGGGGATAAGCATGTCGAGTACGTTTGTGAACCAAAATTAGACGGCATTGCGGTTAGTTTGTTGTATCAAGAGGGTATTCTTGTCAGGGGTGCTACGCGAGGTGATGGCACTATTGGTGAGGATATTACCCATAATGTGCGAACCATTGCCTCTATTCCTCTCAAACTAAGGGGTGAGGGGATTCCTCCAAAACTGGAAGTTCGCGGCGAGATATATATGCTTAAGGCGGGTTTTAAAGCGATGAATGTGCAGGCGCAAAAAGTCGGCGACAAATTGTTTGTTAATCCGCGAAATGCAGCGGCTGGTTCAATTAGGCAGTTGGATCCTAAAATTACCGCGCGCAGACCACTTGAAATGTGTTGTTACAGTATTGGTGTCGTAGAGGGAGGTATGATGCCAAAAGAGCATTTTGCCAGTTTACAACTGCTAAACAAATGGGGCCTTAAAATAAGCCCTTATTTGATCAAAGCACGAAGTATCGAAGAAAAAAGTGCCTATATAGAAGAAATGAAGCAGCAAAGAGAAGGCCTACCCTATGAAATAGATGGATTGGTGTTTAAAGTAAATCAGTATGCTTTACAACAGCGATTGGGTTTTGTTTCTCGTGCACCGCGATGGGCAACGGCCTATAAATTTCCGGCTCAAGAAGCGGTAACTTCAGTCGAAAATGTCGAGTTTCAAGTGGGTCGTACAGGAGCAGTGACACCAGTTGCTAGGCTTGTGCCAGTGTTTGTTGGTGGCGTCACTGTGAGTAATGCAACCTTACATAATATGGACGAAATACAGAGGCTTGGGCTTAAAATTGGCGATTCTGTAGTTGTCCATAGAGCGGGTGACGTTATCCCCAAAATCAGCAGAGTATTGTTGGATAGCAGGCCGAGCACTGCTGTAGATGTTGAATTTCCATTATGCTGCCCAGTTTGCCGATCAAATATTGTGCGCATCGAAACTGAGGCGATTTCGCGGTGTAGTGGTGGTTTAACTTGTGCTGCGCAGCGTAAAGAGGCATTGGTTCACTATGTATCCAAGAAGGCATTGGACATCGATGGCTTAGGTGAAAAACTGATTGATACCTTAGTGACCAAAGAAATGGTGTCAAAATTTGATGATATATACCATCTTTCTAAGTTGAATCTATTACGTTTAGAGAGGATGGGCGAAAAATCAGTGGTCAAGCTATTAGCCACAATTGAAAAGACAAAGCAAACCAGTTTGCAGCGCTTTATTTACGCTTTGGGTATTAGGGAAGTAGGTGAGGCAACGGCGAGAAATTTAGCTAATGAGTTTGGTTATTTAGAGCGTGTTATCGCCGCCACAGAAGAGCGTCTAGAAGAAGTCACTGATGTGGGACCAATAGTGGCTAAACATATCGTCAGTTTTTTTTCACAACAACATAACTTAGATGTTATAAGCAGTTTGCGCAAGGCAGGGGTTCAATGGCCAGAAGCGGAGCCCATTGCAGAAGATGAATTGCTTTTGGCCGGAAAAGTTTATGTATTGACCGGAACTCTTCAGCAAATGGGCCGGGCTGAAGCAAAAGCTTATCTTCAAGAGATGGGCGCAAAAGTGTCTTCAAGTGTCTCTAAGAATACCGATTGCGTTATCGCAGGTGAAGCCGCAGGCTCAAAACTAAAAAAAGCTCAAGATCTAGGGGTGGGCACAATGACTGAGCAAGAATTTGTAGATTTTTTGTCGTCGAACAATGTTGAGTTAAGCTTATGATTGTACCTTATCAATCAATAGCGGCCTCAACCTTACAAAATTTAATTGAAGAATTTGTAACACGTGAAGGCACGGACTATGGAGAATATGATTTTAGCTTGCAAGACAAGGTAAGTGCTATTACACAAAGACTTAGATCCGGTGAGCTAGTCATTCTTTATATAGATAGTACTGATAGCGTTAATATTGTCGACAAGCAATCACTTAATTGTTGATGCTGAGTAAGACTTTTTGAGGAATGCGTTTAGAGAAACGACACCTTAACTGCCAAGCAGTGGATTGTGAGTACTTATGCCCAACCTTCTATATGGGCGCCACTGATGATCAAGCGCAGCAAATCAGCCCTACACACTATACCGACAAGTTGTTCTGAATCATCAAATATAGGAATAGCATTGATATCGTATTCAAGAAAGCAGGCTGCAATGCGGGTAACTTCTGTATTAGGGTAGCCTGCAATAAGCTTTTGGTTGTAATAGTCAGTGATGCTCTGTGTTGAATCTTGTCCAAGGGCTGCAATATCTTTTGTGGATAACATGCCCACTGGCTTGCCTTGAGTGTCGACTACCATTAAGTGACTGATGTTAAGTGCTTGCATTCTCTCCCAGGCACTATGCACTGTAGTGCCTTGTGCAATAGAGTGTACTGGTGAACTCATTACTTGTTCGGCCAATAAACCCTGTTTTTTGGGAATGGGCCGGGCGCTCGGTTTTAGATCTTCATAGGTGGCTGTGGTTTTTTGTTCTTGAGTGTGTGCTGTATTCTCGAGTAGGTTGCGAAACTCTTTATTTTTGGTTTCGAAATTTTTGTCGTCATGAGTACCACTGTGAGTGAGATCACTGGCACTGGTGCGATCCACGCCTTTATCGGGAAAGATCGTCCGCAGCGGGGTTTTTACTCTGCGTCCTTGGTCAATGATAGCGAAAGACATGGTAAGCCTCCGTATTTACTCATTATATCAGCCGGTTAACTTTTTTACTTAAGGCTATCTTATCGTTATTACACCGCTAATTCGATCTTTTGTTGTCTAAAATTAGCTACGAGTCTGTCATTATTAAATATAATTTGACTTTCTGTCTATATCACCCGTTTAATCAATTGCTTAATAACAAATCTAGCAGGATGAATGGCGTTCGACAAGTTTTTAGGCAGTGGAGAGGGGTGATTTAGCATCATAGATGCAAGATGTTCAGCGCTTAATGGGCAAGTGATGAGTCCTTTGGAGCCGTGGCCAATATTGATGAATAGGCCGTTATAATTGGGTGCAGCAGTATTTTCAAATCGCCAGTTTTTGTCTTTATTAAGTTTTTGGTATTGCGATATAAACTTATCGTATATTGGTACTGGTCCCACCTGAGGCATATAGTCTGGGCTTGAGCAACGGTGAGCTGCCTTTCCGGTTAAGTGATCCGGAAAAGTCAACTCATCCGAAAACGAGGGCAGTATTTTTTGCAAGTTTTGAATATTATTTTTCTGGTCACTGTAGGTTAATGTTAGTGCCGCGTTGTGTAAATTAAAGCTTGCTCCAAAACAATACTTTCCATTGATAGGTGGAGATATGTATCCAGCGCCACAGACCACCGTTTTCAAATTGTTAGTCGTCGCTTTTTTGCAGTGTGTGACTTGACCGCGAATAGCTTTGATTGAGGCTTGTGAGCATTGAGAGAACTGTTTGGCGCTGTGCGCATTGGCAATCACTACCGCGTCAAAAACACGATCACCTTGATTGGATGTTAGCGTCCAATAGTTGTTCTCCAATTGTGTAAGGTTTGTGACGCTAGTGCTAAGTTCTAGCTTTATATTTTGGTGGTTAATCAATTTATCACAAAAAAGTTTAGGCATAACCCAGCCGGCACGGGGGAAGAAAAGACCGCTGAAGGGTGTGTCATGGCCGATTAGTTTTGATGCTGTCTTTGCGTCTACCCATTTTAAGACTTCAGAGCTATATAGGTCATTAGCTACTAAATCTTGCTGTTGGATCTCCTCTTTGTGACTGGTCGCTAATTGTAAAACGCCACATTGTTCAGCCGTTTGTTTATCGAAACAATGGTAGAGCGATAATAGTCTTAAACTGTATTCTAGACCCGTTAAATGGAGCTCGCCCGAGGTTGTGGGTTTTGATGATAGTTTTGCATACAAAGCGCCTTGTAAATTACCCGAAGCGAGGCTGCAAATAGTATCCGAACTATCAAAAATAGTGACCTTAATGCCTCTTCTGGCCAAAGCCTCCGCGGTAGTGCAGCCTGCCAGACCGGCCCCTATGATAGCCACATTTTTAATGGCAATGATATTTACAGGAGTATTGAACCAAGGTTTTGGTTGTTCTTCAATGATTATCTTTTTGCTATAAAGGGCAGTTACCATCTCGCGCTTTTTACCAAATCCACTGAGTTTTGTAATCGAGAATCCCTTTTCTTGTAAAGCTCTGCGCACGGATCCTGCTGAGGTAAAGGTTGCCAGTGATGTCTGATCTAATTGGCTTAATCGAGCAACTTGATAAAATAAATCCGGCTGCCACATTGCAGTGTTTTTAGCGGGTGAAAAGCCATCCAAATACCATATATCAGCTTTATGATCGCATTGCTGATACGCATTTACACTGTCATCAAACATCAGTGTTAAATAGACAGAGGCACTGTTTAATATGATACGGTGGTAACCTTTAATTGCCGGTGGGTATTGAGCTAATATTTGCTCAGTAATGTGGGAGAATTGAGGGAAGTTTTTGGCACTCTTTTGGAAGTCACTTGCCGTCAGTGGAAAAAGTTCTGAGGAAAAAAAATAAAGTGGCTTACTGCTGTGTAAGTTACATGCCGCAACAAGGGCCTGTAAAGTGCAATAAAAATTTAGCCCAGTACCGAAGCCTGTTTCATTAATGCAGAGAAAATTTTTATTTTTTTGATTGTAATGCTCTAGAACATTACTCGGCTTTACAAAGACATGTAAAGTTTCTTCGATACCGCCATCAGAATTGAAATAAAAGTCATTAAACTGCTTAGAGTAAGGTGTATTGTCTTGCCAAGAAATTTCTGTATTTTGTATAGTTTTCATGCCGTTTTTTTAACAGTATTTAGTGGGGTTTCTGAATAATAACTGCTAATATTAAACACTATTTTTAGTATTATGTGTCTTGTGTCTTGTGTCGTTTCAGTCCACATATATAAGATTATCGTTTTAAGGGTTCTGAATGAAGATTGCAGTAGCAGGTACCGGCTATGTTGGCTTATC
>JAWUWK010000024.1:0-35383 GCA_034111875.1 Gammaproteobacteria bacterium | reverse complement strand
TTAGTAGGCACAATGATAGAGATCTAGGGACAACTGGGTATTGTCATTACTCACACTGGGGTTGATACATTGTGTCTACTCTAGTGACAACAAACGCCCGCTATTCATAAAAAGATAGCATTGTCATTAGTGGGCACAATGATCGAGATCTAGGGACAACTGGGTATTGTCATTACTCACTCTGGCAAAACGACAACAAGCGCCAGTTTTATATAAAGAGGTAACTTTGCCGATGCAAGCGACCACCATGAACAACGCTATAGACTTTAATCAGGATGGTAAACAACAAGGGCTTCTAAAACTACTTACTCAAGTGATGGCAGCAAATGGGGATGTATTATGATCCCTGCCTGTGTTATTAACAATGGCGAGGGTCGATCGCGTTGCTTACCGGCGGAAATCACGGAGACGAATACGAGGACATCTTGGGTCTACATAAAATCGCTATCAACTTAAATCCATCCGAGATTAAAGGCCGGGTTATTATCATACAAGCCATAATTATGCTGCCGTCATTAATGTTAGTCGTAGTACTCCTAGCGATAAGGGTAACATTAACCGCGCATTCCCCCAACAGGCACAGTGACAGAGCGCATCGCCGAATATTTTCAGCGCTATCTCATCCCACTGTGCGATTTCGCGTTGGACATTCACTATGCAGACAAAATATTAGGCTTCATTCCCTTAGCGGCGGCGCATAGATTGGCAGATAAACAGCAAGAAGCCGCTTGCATTGGGAGGATGTAAAAATAATTGTGTAACTGCTCATAATCTATAACCTATTCAAAAGGTATAATTATGAGTAATCACATGGATCACAAAAAACTTCAAGCTATGGCTAAAGAATTAGCCAATAATCTGAAAACACCAGAAGACCTTAGCCAGTTAAGCGCCTTTCTCACCAAATTGACCTTAGAAGCAGCCTTAAAAGAAGAGATAAATCATCACCTTGGTTACATTAAAAACGCCTCTGAAGGTCATCACAGCGGCAATAGTCGCAATGGAAAGACCTCAAAAATTCTCAAAGGCAATCATGGCTAAATTGAATTAGAGACTCCCCGAGATCGCAACGGTACTTTTGAACCACTGATGGTTAAGAAAGGTCAGACTCGCATCACCGGTATGGATGATCAAATACTCTGCCTTTATGCTAAAGGAATGCGCACAAGAGCCAGCGTCGACGCATTTCAGGATATGTATGGCGCTGATATTTCCGCGGGCTTAGTATCCAACTCCCTTATTGAGAAAGTCATAGAGTGGCAAAACAGGCGCCTCGACTCCGTATATCCTATCGTTTACATGGATTGTATTGTGCTAAAGATACGCCAAGATAAGCAGGATATAAATAAATCTATTTACCTTGTTTTAGGCATCAATGTAGAAGACCAAAAAGAACTTCTAGGCATGTGAATTTCTGAGAATGAAAGGGCGAAATTCTGGCTTTCTGTGTTAACCGAACGGCACAACCGTGGTGTATAAAATTTGCTTAGCACTTGTGTAGATGGCCTAAAAGGCTTTCCTGAAGCTGTCAGCGCTACTTATCCTAAAGCTAAGATACAGCTCTGTATCATCCACTTGGCGGGTCATTCGTTAAAATTTATTCCTTGGAAAGACTACAAAGAATTGACGAGGGATCTGAAGCTGATTTATCAGTCAGCGACTGAGGATGAGGTCAAATTAGAACTGCAGCGGTTCGCAGAGAAATGGCCTAAAAAGTATCCTCAGATCGGTAAATCATGGTTTTGAAATTGGCATAATTTGATGACTATATTTTGATACCCAAGAGATATACGTAAGGTCATTGATACGACCGATGCTATCGAATCGCTCAATAGTGTGATCCGTAAATATGTAAAGACACGCACAGTATTTCCAAGTGATGATGCTGCTTTAAAAGTTGTTTATTTAGCAGTAGAATCCGCAGCAAAAAAATGGACTATGCCAATTAGGGACTGCAAGCTTGCGCTAAATAGATTTATGATCGAGTTTGAGGAAGAGCTTACACCTCATGTTTAAATAACTAAAAGAGCAGTTACACACAATAATTTACACCATCAAGTCACTGATTCGTGTAGCCCTTAATCTTTTGACACTCAACCCTAGAAAGCTATTAAAGTTCTTGCCTTAATGCACCGAAAAATCTAAAAAAATCCTACAACCCACTGCAATATAATAAGTGAATGAGCTATAGCCACTAAACAATAGCCCTAATCCAGTTCATTGGCTACATCAACTTCTCAGTCACATGTTCTGCAAAACCGCTGCCGGCTTCTAAATAGAAGTTGTAAGTACTATCAACACCCAGCTCTTCTAGTTCTCTCTGTTGATCTGGGTAATTGGCAATCGCTGATACAGAACCGTCAAATCCCGAGGCCTTTAACTGTTCTAATGCCAATATATTTTGAATATGTTTGGGCATCGATAACATAATCACTTCGACTTTTGAGTGCTTAATACTGTACCAAAAATCTGGATCAGTGGCGTCAGCTATAACCACATTTCTTCCTTGTTCATTGTGGAGCTTAGCTTTGTCAGGGCTGATATCGATACCCGTGACTAAACCAGGATAATGGTGTTCTATGGTTTCATAAGCGCCAGTACCTATTCTGCCCATGCCAAAGATCAGAATTTTCGCTTTCTTCAGTGGCACAGGCTGTTCTGAACTCAAGCGCTGTTTAGTTTGCAATTTTAGCAACCAATGCTCGATCTTAACGTAAATCTGGTTAGAGGAGGTATTCAAAGGCGAGGCGATAATAAACGTAATAGAGACTGCAAGACCAACCACTGCCAACCACTGGTAAGAAACCCACTGATTGGCTGAGGCTAATGCACAGACAATTAATCCGAACTCACTGTAGTTTGCCAAGGTAAATGAGTTTAATAACGAGGTCCGCGCTCTGACTCTAAACAAACTCGTAAACACATAATAGAGCACTACTTTTATAGGTAAAACGACCACCAAAACCAGTGCCGCAAACAGTACTTGCACAGACAGTTCGGCATTTAAACCAATAGTTAAGAAAAAACCCACCAACATCAAATCTTTAAAATTAAGTAAAGATTTAGCCAGCTCACCAGCTTTTTGGTGTGATGCGAACATCATGCCGATGATCAAGGCCCCTAAATCACCTTTTAATCCAGCAAATTCAAACAGCTGGTAACCTACGAGTAAGGCCAAAGAAAAACCGAACAGCGGTAACATTTCGCCGTGTTTAGATCTGTCTAAGACTTTAAACATCAGGGGGCGAAATAATGGTAGCGCAATGAACAGGGCCAGCGCCCAAATATTCGGCACTTTACCAGTACTAATAGCAAGGAAAACCACCGCGAATATATCTTGCATAACCAAGATTGCAATCGATAACTTACCGTGAAAACTAGCCATTTCACCTCTTTCTTCCAGCACTTTAACTGCAAATACCGTACTTGAGAAGCTGAATGAAAAAGCGATTAACAGTGAAGTTTCAAGGGTAAGATCGGTAAATAATGGCAGAGAAAAACTACCTAGTAGTAAAAGCAGACCTGAGAAAATAGCCGTACAGAGCATAATATGTAACGAGGCCGGCGCCCAAACATAAACTTGAGCTAAAGTCTTAACTTGTAGTTTTAGCCCGATTGAAAACAACAGCAGTGTCACCCCTAAGGATGAGATTGTCTCTAAAGCATCAGTCGATTCATAACCTAGGCTGTGCAGTAAAAATCCCGCCGCAAGAAACCCAATTAATGGTGGCAACCGCAGTTGTAAAATAACAAAACCACAGACAAATGCGCTACCAAGATAAAAAATTTCTAACATAGTTAAGCCATCACACCAAATGAAGAGTTTTATAATTGTCTGAGACCTTGGCGCTATTACTGCGCTCAGTGTAAAAAGTCTCTCTCTAACTATAATGTCAGAATTTATTTTAGCTATTGATTTACATTAAATTATTAAGAAAAAGTCTGATGTTAATCGATAGAAACGAGTTGTACCTAGTAACCTTCTAGGCCAAACAAAGCAAAACCCTACGATATTCAAGCTTTTTTTGCCTTAGGATGAGCTAATACCTTTCAGAATGAGGCTGATGATAACTTCTTCAAAGATAAGCTAAGCTAAGCTAAGCTAAGCTAGTTTAGGGCTTTGCCGCTCGTAGCGAGAGAAAGTAGATTTGAGACAGATTTCTTGAACTTTTGAATCAATAGAGGTCTATTTAACGAGAAAAACTGGGGATATGACCAAATTCTGATTTTCTGCAGTAGATTAACCTTAAGTCAGGCAGACTCCTAGACGGCAACGACTAAATACATCATAAATTATAAACAGTATTGTCCCTTTAACATCCCATTCAAGCGCACTGTTGCTATTCACAAAAGGCGCAATAAGCCACACAAGTTTAATAAGAGTACTAAGAGTACTAAGAGTACTTAGCTAATTGTTCAGTAAACCCTGAAAGATCACCAATATTATCCTGTACCCAACTCGGCGTGTAATAAGTATCTAAATAACGCTCTCCACTGTCGCACATTAATGTAACAATGGAACCTGATTGCTGCTCTGCTTGCATTCTTTCGGCTATTTGCAGAGCGCCCCACATGTTAGTACCTGTGGATCCTCCTGCCTTTCTGCCAATGATTTTTTGCAACCAAAGAATCGTGGCCACACTCGCAGCATCAGGTACTCTCATCATGCTGTCTATCACATTAGGCTGAAAAGAATGCTCTACTTTTGGTCGGCCTATTCCTTCAATTCTACTGGATATATTACTGGTTAGAGTACGATCTGACTGAATATAACTATCATAAAAAACTGATCCTTCAGGGTCAACCACGGTCAACTGGGTGCTGAATCCTCTGTAACGAATATAACGGCCTAGGGTAGCTGACGTCCCACCAGTCCCAGCACTCATAACAATTGCAGCAGGGATTGGGTACTGTTCTTGCTCCATTTGGCCAAATAGGCTCTGGGCTATATTATTATTACCGCGCCAATCGGTCGCACGTTCGGCATAGGTAAATTGATCCATAAAATAGCCACCGATTGAAGCCGCCAATTCTACTGCAGCTATGTGCATCTGTGGAGAAGTATCCACGAAATGGCAATGACCACCATGCAACTCTATTAATTTGAGTTTGCTTTTGGCGGTGCTTTTAGGTAAAACCGCAATGAAAGGCACCCCTATCATCTTAGCAAAATAGGCCTCCGATACCGCAGTACTGCCTGAGGAAGCTTCAACAATAGTGGTGCCTTGATGAATATGACCATTACATAACGCATATAAAAACAGCGAGCGAGCCAAACGATGCTTTAAACTCCCGGTTGGATGTGTGCTTTCATCTTTAAGGTAAATATCTATATTCTCAAAACAGCCTAGATTCAACTTTAATAGGTGGGTATCTGCTGAGCGATGATAATCTGCTTCAATTTTTGTAACTGCTTCATGTACCCATATCTTCAAAATTCGTCTCCTGTGAACTAACAACTGCCGATTTTGATATTTATATCACCATACCATTTAGCGTTGCAATACCCTATATATGCAAAATTAATTTAAATTAGGCCAGTCACACTGACTTTCATAATCGTGTAATATGAGCATGCAAAACATCAGTTCGCAATTGACAACGATACATATTTTATCGAGAATCGAGTTGATTATTCGAACTTGTGATCAATAGTAAATAACTGGCGAGTAGCATCTGCCAAAAACTATTACTGGATCTTTACCTTTCGACGCAGGAGTAAGCTAAACCTTGAAATCCTTAAAGCGGCTTTTTGATCAAAACAAATTATGGGCCAGTGAAATAAAGCACAAAAACCCGAATTTTTTTACTGAACTCTCCAAGCAGCAAGCACCGGAGTATCTATGGATAGGTTGCTCGGATAGTCGAGTGCCGGCCAATCAGATCGTTAATCTACCGCCCGGTGAAATATTTGTTCACCGCAATATCGCTAACGTCGTTGTGCACACAGATTTAAATTGTCTGTCGGTGATTCAATACGCCGTTGACGTACTAAAAGTTAAGCATATTGTGGTCTGTGGCCACTATGGTTGTGGCGGCATAAAAGCCGCTTGCGATAACTCAGAAAACGGCCTGATTGATAACTGGTTATGCCATATTAAAGATGTCATACGCATGAATCCCGACAAGTTAGGCAATCTAGAAGGTAGGGAGAAACATGACTTACTCTGTGAATTAAACGTAGTAGAGCAAGTCGCCAATGTTTGCAATACCACTATTGTACAAAGCGCTTGGAAGAAGGGCCAAGCATTGACTATCCACGGCTGGGTTTACAGTATTAAGAATGGACTGCTTAGAGATTTAGACACTTGTATTTCTTCAACAGAGCAACTCGCCAAGCGAGTCGCTCAAAGATAGTTATCAATCGATATTCAAAAACGCCTAGAATTTTTCCATGCTCGTATTAACACCTCAAGCAGTGAGTCGTCGCTGTTTAAGTTGCAACATTAACAGTGGAGAAAGTAAGCCAATACCGATCAGCATAGTCACTATGCCTGGTGCAATGAATAAGAAAGAGACTAAGGCAAAATACCACCGCTGAGCCATACTCAAAGGAGCGAACAAGTATCCAGCAAAAGAGATACCCAAACTTGCTATGCCTAGCATCGCGCCAATCAGCGTAATGAAGAAAGCGCTCCAAGTGAAGCCTTGAGTCACTAACAATAGCGCCGGCGAATAGACAAACACAAAAGGCACTAAGGCTTTGGCAATCCCCAGCCGAAAGGCTGTATTGCCGGTCTTGAATGGGTTAGAGCCTGCTATACCCGCCGCCGCATAAGCGGCCAGTGCCACAGGCGGGGTTATATCCGCTAAAACGCCATAGTAAAATACGAAGAAATGCGCCACTATAGGCTCTACTTGTAATTGGGCCAGTGCCGGTGCCGCCACGGCCACTAAAATAATATAGGTGGCTGTGGTCGGTATGCCAGCCCCCATGATAATGCACGAGAGTGCAATCAAAACCAGCGAAACAAACAGTGCCCACTGGGTAATACTAAAGTAATTTAAGGGCCAGATACTCCCCAGCACATCACCTAAATCTGTCGCTGTTTGAACTACAACATAGCCCAATCGGAATCCCACACCTGTTAAAGTAACTACGCCAACCACAATGCCGACGGTAGCGGCCGCCGCGCCCACTGCAATGGTATTTTTTGCACCTAATGCAAGAGAATCCCATAAATCTTTAGGTGATAGGCGGTTAACCGGATTTAAAAATCCAACGACAACGCACGCAATAATACCGTAAACCGCTGCAAAATCTGGAGTTTTACCTGATAGTATAAAATATACTAAAATAATAAGCGGGATAATAGACAGCCAATGCTGCTTTAGCACTAGCCCCGCTTTTGGTAATTCCTCTGCTCTTAAACCGCGTAAACCGAGTTTTTTAGCTTCTAAATGCACCATAATGAAGATGCCAAAATAGTGGAGCAGTGCAGGAAACAGCGCTGCTGCCAAAATATCTTTAAGGGGTATTTCTAAATACTCCACCATAATAAAGGCGGCGGCGCCTAGAATTGGCGGGGTGATTTGCCCGCCAGTGGATGACGTAGCTTCGACGGCGCCGGCAAAGTGCGCTGGATAACCGACTTTTTTCATGGCGGGAATGGTTAGGGCTCCTGTGGTTACTGTATTGGCAATTGACGAGCCTGAGATAGTCCCCATAAACGCAGAAGAAAATATTGCGACCTTGGCAGGCCCACCTGAATAACGTCCTGCGATGACCATAGCCAAATCAATAAACAGCTGGCCCAACCCAATGCGCGTCGCCAATACGCCAAAGAGAATGAATAAAAATACGTATTGGGCCATCACGCCAATGGCCACCCCATAGATCCCCTGATTGGTCATATACAAGTGATTAATCAGTCCCAGCCAACTCGTACCGCCGTGCTTTAAGGCCCCTGGAGCATAGGGTCCAAAAAGCGCAAACGCGATAAACACTAGTGCAATAATCGGCAGCGTCGGCCCCACTGAACGGCGCGCAGCCTCCAAGGTGACTAAGAGTAAAATGGTACCCATTAAAACATCTATTTGCGATGGGTTACCGACACGTTCAGCAACGACTTCGGGTGGTAATAAGGGTAAATAAAGTGCCGATGCGACCGCCAGAAAGCTAAATAATATATCTAATACTGCGACCCCATTTATCCTATACCAGCTATCTTTGGCCACTTGCAATGAATCAGCTCGGCGCCAAGAAAATAATAAAAAAACTAGCCCCAAAACAAAAGAAATATGAATACCACGGTGCAGTAGTTCGCGAATCAGACCAAAGCCCGATGCGTAAAAGTGGTAGGCAGACATACAGACTAAAATAATAGAGACGAGTACACTTATGAGTTTTCCCGTTGGCCTAAAGGCCAACTCGGGATCGTATTTTCGTTCAATAGCTGCTAGCTCGTCAGCACTCAATGTTACATTTTGTTTATCGCTCATTACTTCTCCAGCCCTAGGGCATAGTATTATTTTTAGCTAGAACATCAGTAGTAAGCTGATCAGTGAAGAACAAGACTCGATGCATGACTTGAAGCCTGTCGGACTTAGCGTTAATTTACTGCGAAAAATCAGAATTTGGATACTTTTTATGCGCCGAGAAATTGCGATATATTAAGTAGAAAAACATAGCAGCTTCACGGCGAGCGATATATAAGCCTTTTACGATGGCAATTTAATATCTTATTTTGATGTTGAATCGTAAACTGCTGAATTTAGGATTATCTTGGCTTAAAAAATTACGGGTGCGAGAGCACCCGTTAGGTAACAATTTTCTTATATTATTTTAATAAGCCAATTTCTTTGTAGAAACGTTCTGCACCTTTATGAAATGGCACGCCGATCCCACTTAATGCTGTTTCAAGGGTAATGGTTTTACCTTTAGCATGGCCAACATCTAACAGCTTACGTGACTTTTCATTCCACAGAGCTTTAGTGATATTGTAAATTAGCTCCTCGCTCTGACTTTCGCTGGTATACCATTGAGCACCTACAGCTACCGTAGAGACCTCAGCAACACCCTCATATGTATTTTTAGGGATGGTACTTTGAGCAAAGAAACCGTATCGACTGGTTAGCGCATCCGCGGCTTTACCGTCGATCGCTACTAACTTAATTTTCTCAGCAGAAGCAAGTTCAACGAGACTTCCCGTTGGATAACCTGCAACGGTAAAGAAAGCATCAATTTTCCCATTGCGCAGTGCTTCAGATGCCGCATTGCCCTTCAAAGCCTCTGCATCTAAATCGTTTGCGGTTAAGCCATTGGCTTCTAAAATTAATTTTGCATCAACATAAGTACCAGAGCCCGGTTCATCCAAAGAGACTCTTTTACCCTTTAAATCAGCCACCGAGTTAATACCACTGTCCGCTAACGTCACCAAGTGGATATGCTCTTCAAACAACGCGGCGATAGTGCGTAGTCCAGTCGCTGGCTTCTTGCCTTCCATCGTTCCAGTGCCTGTGTAAGCCCAATAGGCGACATCGGACTGAGCGAAGCCCGAATTACGCAAACCGGATAAGACCGCATTTATATTGTCAACAGAACCACGAGATGACACAGCTGATGCAATTAAACCATCGACTCCACAACTTCCACCTTCACTGCAGGCGCGTGACCCAGGAGGGTTTGATATAGCATTCGCAATGACCCCACCCACAGGGTAATAAGTATAAGCTGTGCCGCCAGTACCTATGGTAAAAAAGTTCAATTCAGTTGCAATCACAGGTGCACTGACACTGCCAAGCATAACAGCCGCCCCAAAAACGGCGGATTTAATGCGCTTTGATATTTTAATCATCATGAAGATCCTTTAATCATTTATTGTTGAATAGTGCTTTCACTGGTAACAAAAATTACCTATAAATCAAATGAGCCACGTTTAAGTCTTTAGAATCTAATCGAATATTCCAAGTTTTGCTATCATTTTTAGTATTATTTGTTCTAACCAATCTCTCAATCGATAGTTACAGAAAAATCGGCCGCAAAAATTCACAGCATTTTACCGCTCAAGCGACCGCTAGAGCTATTAACATATATGCAATATCCAGCAAAATAAAGCCTAGACAAAATCACCAGATACTATGAATATATCTAGCGGACACAAAAAAGCCCTCACAAGGAGGGCTTTCTTTGACAGTCACTCTTTAAAAACTATCCAGTCTCTAATAAGTCACTAGCCTTCAGATACTTCTTTCATAGAGAGCTTAATACGGCCACGAACGTCAACGTCTAAGACTTTGACTTTAACCATCTGATCCATCTTAATGTAATCTGTGACTTTTTCTACACGCTTGTTATCAATCTGCGAGATGTGAACTAGTCCATCTTTACCCGGTAAGATATTAATGAAAGCACCAAACTCTTCAAGACGAACCACTTTACCTTCGTAAATTTTGCCGATTTCAGCTTCAGCAGTAATCTCTAATACGATATCAGTGGCTTTTTGTGCGGCTGCTTTATCTGAAGCAAAGATACGAACAGTGCCATCATCATCTAAATCGATCATCGCGCCTGTCTGTTCCGTAATAGAGCGAATAGTTGCGCCGCCTTTACCGATGACATCTCGAATTTTCTCAGGGTTGATTTTAACCACGGTCATTGCTGGCGCATTATCCGGTAATTCAGGGCGAGAGTAACCAATCACTTTAGCCATTTCTTGAAGGATATGAACACGCGCATGTAGCGCTTGCTCTAAAGCGATGTCCATGATCTCTTCTGTAATACCAGTGATTTTGATATCCATTTGTAAAGCAGTAATGCCCTGCTCAGTACCTGCAACCTTAAAGTCCATATCACCTAAGTGATCTTCATCACCTAGGATGTCAGTTAAGATGGCAAATTTTTCGCCTTCTTTAACGAGACCCATAGCGATACCTGCAACCGGAGATTTAAGGGGTACACCAGCATCCATCATTGCCAGAGAGGCTCCGCAAACAGAAGCCATTGAACTGGAACCGTTAGATTCAGTAATTTCAGACACTAGGCGAATAGTGTAAGGGAAATCATCCTGTGAGGGTAACATAGCGGCTACAGAGCGACGTGCTAAACGTCCGTGCCCGATTTCACGACGGTTTGTAGAACCCATACGCCCTGCTTCACCTACTGAGTAAGGAGGGAAGTTGTAATGCAACATAAATGGGTCTTTACGTTCGCCTTCAATCGCATCAATTAACTGTTGATCACGTGAAGTACCTAGAGTACAAGTAACGATAGCCTGGGTCTCGCCACGGGTGAAGAGTGCAGAACCGTGGGTACCTGAAAGCACATCGACTTCAACATTAATGCCACGAACTGTTTTGCTGTCACGACCGTCTATACGTGACTGACCATTGACAATACGCTGACGTACCGTAGATTTTTCAATACCACTGACAACCGCTGAAACTTCTTTGGCTGTCGCTTGACCTTCTCCACCTGAAAGTCCTGAAACCGCTTGAGTGCGAAGTTCAGCAAGCATTGCTTGACGCTGCATTTTATCTGCTGTTTGGTAAGCAGTCGCAATGCCTTCACCGACAAGATCAGTCACTTGGGATACCAGTGCTTGATTAACTTCAGCTGGAGACCACTCCCAAGCTGGCTTGCCAGCTTCTGCTTTAAGTTCAGCAATAGCATCAATAGCGCCTTGGAATTCTGTGTGTGCAAATAAAACAGCACCGAGCATTTCATCTTCGCTAAGTTCATCAGCCTCAGACTCAACCATTAGTACAGCATCTTTGGTACCGGCAACAACCATGTCTAGTTCGGACGTTGCTAATTGAGCGTAAGTCGGGTTTAAAATATAGCCATCTTGTTCAGTAAAACCAACACGCGCACAACCTATAGGTCCCTGGAATGGAATACCTGAGATAGCCAGTGCCGCAGACACGCCTAACATCGCTGCTATATCGGGATCATTGATCTTGTCAGCTGACATGACAGTACAAATAACTTGTACTTCGTTCATGTACCCTTTAGGAAATAATGGACGTATAGGACGGTCGATCAAACGTGAGGTCAATGTCTCTTTTTCAGAGGGGCGAGCTTCACGTTTAAAGAAGCCGCCAGGAATTTTGCCTACAGCGTAGTATTTTTCTTGATAGTGGACTGACAGTGGGAAAAAGTCTTGCCCCTCTCTCGCTGATTTAGAACCAACCACTGTACATAATACTTGTACTCCCTCGATTGTAACTAACACAGCACCGGTTGCCTGACGTGCTATGCGGCCGGTTTCTAGAGTGACTTCTTGATGACCTAATTTGAATTTTTTAGTAATCGCTTCCACGAAATATCCTCTTTTTTAAAATAATTAGTGTGCCAACAGAGGAATCAGTAAGTATGTCTACATGTGCCAGTACTCGTTTATTTTCTATTTAATACTTTAAATAAAAGATAAATGAGTACAGGCGGATAATGACTTATTGAAATCTATTGGCGTTGTTAACACAAACTGTACTAACAAGAAGGCCGTGCAAGCACGGCCTCGTACAACGTCTTAGCGACGTAGTCCTAAACGCTTGATAAGATCAAGGTAGCTATCAACCTTAGTCTTCTTCAAGTAATCAAGTAATTTACGACGCTGGTTTACCATACGGATAAGTCCGCGACGTGAATGGTGATCATGAATGTGAGACTTAAAATGTCCCTGAAGCGCTAAAATATTTGCAGTTAATAGTGCGACCTGAACTTCAGAAGAACCTGTATCACCTTCACCACGACCGTAATCCGTAACAATCTGCGCTTTCTCAACAGCTGATAATGCCATTTTTCTACTCCAATTTAATATGCAGGTAGTTCTCAATTTTGAGAATAACCTTAATTAAGGACACGATCTACCAAGCATATTTTTAGTAGGTCGCCAAATACCGGTCGATATTCTACCACCACCAGTAAGTACTTGCCATATTAGAATGTAGATAGTTTTTATTCATAAAAAATATCTAGGAGCCTCGCTGACTTAACGCTAATCTAATGCGAAAAATCTGATTTTTTGTTCTATATAAACGAGAGAGTAATTTGCACTAGCGGGCGGCGATGTCATAACGCGCAATTTATCCAGAGGTATTGAGTAACCGCTTAGACGTCAACACCATAGCCTGGTCAATCTCGCCTATACCGACAAACTGTTGGTCATCTAGAAGATGCAAACGCACTAGCGTGCCGATATTCTCCTGGAGCTGCACTTTTTTACCTTGAAACAAGTCTACTTTCTGCTGTTCATTCAACATCACTTTAGGCAAGTGTTCAACGGGAGAATAACTGGGAATCAACAGCGTATCTATTGCTCGGTATTTTTGGCTATCATCTGCTGCAGGTAAATCTGTGTTTAGCACAGTTTTACCTATGATGTCATCGAGCTGATCTAAGCTGATCATCATATCAGCAGTGTAGGCACCCGACTCTAAGCGGCGCAATACTTTCACATGAGCACCACAGCCTAGCAACAAACCTAGGTCTTCTACTATTGAGCGTATGTAAGTCCCTTTGCTACAGCGAATATCCAAATCAACTTCACCGAGTTCAGGCCTAAAATCAATCAGCTGAATATTATAAACAGTCACGGTTCTGGGCTTAACTTCTACCTTTTCACCTTTTCGGGCCAGCTTGTACAAGGGCTGACCTTTATACTTTAAGGCAGAAAACATCGACGGAACTTGCTCAATTGCACCGCTAAAGTGTTTTATCAACAGTTCACCTATTAAGTCCTGGCTAACATGTTCGCCTATGATCTTTTCTTCTAATATTTTGCCATCGGCATCAGAGGAGTCAGTACGTACGCCTAACTTAGCTGTGGTCAAATAGCGCTTGTCCGCTTCCAGTAAAAATTGTGAAAACTTGGTAGCTTCACCGAAGGTCAGCGGCAACATACCAGTCGCAAGAGGATCTAATGCGCCTGTATGGCCTGCCTTAGCGGCGCCATACAGGCATTTTACGTGCTGTAAAACCGCGTTGGAGCTAAGACCTTGAGGTTTATCTAATAAAAAAACGCCGTCCAGTTGACGACCTTTGTGTCTTCTTGCCATTCTAAAAACTCAGTAGTAATTGCTGTCGTTATTATCTTTGGGCTCAGCGATTTTTTATTCTCGCGAACCGTTACCTCAATTAAACTTTGCAATCGACGAGCGGGATAATCACAGACATCCGAACAAATGCGTTATTAAAGGCCACTGTGCAACCAATACTCGGCACTATTGATCGTCGTTATGATTTTTTATGTCGGTGCTTTTTTTATTCTCGCGAACCGTTTGCTCAATTAAACTGTGCAATCGACGACCGCGGTCAATACTGGCATCAAAATGGAAACGTAATTTTGGAACAGTGCGCAATTGCATGTTCTGGGCTAATTCAGTGCGCAGATAGCCGGCTGCATCTTTTAACACTTCGGCGGCTGCAGACACGGCATCCTCTTCGTTTTGTTCGCCAAAGGGCATGACCGTGAAATAGACTTCAGCATAACCTAAATCACGCGCTACTTTTACAAAACTGATAGTGACCATGCCAATACGCGGGTCCTTCACGTCACGTTGTATCAACTGAGCAAGATCTCTCTGAATTTGCTCACCAATTCGCTGTGTTCGGCTATATTCTTTTGCCATTGAAAGATTTTTACCTAAATGATGAGACCCCGGCCGGGGCAGAGGTCTCTATTTTACTTATTTGATTTATGCGGGCCCCCCAATAAAGGGCGGCCATTAATCAATCGTTCTAGCGATTTCGACAGTATCGAAAACTTCGATCTGATCACCGACTTTAACATCGTTGTAGTTCTTAACACCGATACCACATTCCATACCTTGGCGCACGTCAGCGACCACATCCTTGAAACGTCGCAACGACTCAAGCTCACCTTCATAAATAACTACGTTATCACGCAGTACACGGATACGTTTGTTACGGAATACAGAGCCTTCAGTGACCATACAACCAGCGACTAAACCAATCTTAGGCGAACGGAAGACGTCACGTACTTGTGCAATACCTACTATTTCTTCACGCATTTCTGGCGACAATAAACCGCTCATCGCATGTTTAACATCATCGATGATGTTGTAGATAATACTGTAGTAACGTAACTGAATGCCTTCGCGATCAACAATCGCTTTAGCTTGCGAATCTGCTCGCACATTAAAACCTACCATCAATGCCGAAGAAGCCAATGCTAAGTTAGCGTCTGTTTCAGCAATTCCACCAACACCTGAAGAGACGATAACCACTTTAACTTCATCAGTAGACAAGTCTTCCAGGGCAGTTGTCAAGGCTTCTAATGAACCTCTCACATCGGTTTTAAGCACAATGTTTAAGGTCGCAACTTCACCTGATTCCATATTGGCGAATAGATTTTCAAGCTTAGAAGCTTGTTGACGTGCGAGCTTAACTTCACGGTACTTACCTTGACGGAACAGGGCGACTTCGCGGGCTTTTTTATCGTTGCTGACAACAGTAAATTCTGCACCGGCCTGCGGTGTCCCATCTAAACCAATAATTTCAACCGGGACTGAAGGTCCGGCTATTGTCGTTTCTTTGCCATCTTCATCCATCATCGCACGAATACGACCATAGTGCAGACCTGCCAATACGATATCACCTTTTTTCAGCTGCCCTGATTGAACGAGCACAGTTGCGACCGGACCACGCCCTTTCTCTAGGCGTGACTCAATCACAACACCTTGAGCTTGACCGGATTCTACCGCACTAAGCTCTAGTAACTCAGCTTGTAGTGAAACGGCTTCTAGCAGTTGCTCAATTCCCTCGCCGGTTTTCGCCGACACTTTTATGAATTGAACGTCACCGCCCCACTGTTCAGGAATAACATCTAAAGTAGCGAGTTCGTTCATCACGCGCTCAGGGTCTGCCTGCTCTTTATCGATTTTGTTGACCGCTATAACTAGGGGGACACCTGCCGCTTTCGCATGCTGTACTGCCTCTTTAGTCTGAGGCATTACCCCGTCATCGGCGGCGACTGCCAATACCACAATATCTGTCAGTTGAGCACCACGTGCCCGCATTGCAGTGAAAGCAGCATGGCCAGGAGTATCGAGAAAGGTAATTAAGCCCTTCGAAGTTTCAACGCGATAAGCACCGATATGCTGGGTAATACCACCCGACTCGCCAGAGGCGACACGGGATGAGCGGATATTATCTAGCAGTGATGTTTTACCGTGATCGACGTGACCCATAACGGTGACAACGGGTGCTCTTGAAACTGAGTCACCTTGGGTATCTACCGATTCCAACAATGCTTCTTCAATAGCATTATCAGCCATTGGCTTAGCAATATGTCCCATCTCTTCAACCACTAAAATCGCAGTGTCTTGATCTATAACTTGGTTGATGGTGGCCATGGCCCCCATTTTAAACAATACTTTTATCACTTCGGCTGCTTTAACTGACATTTTCTTCGCCAGCTCGGCCACTATGATACTTTCTGGTACAGCGACTTCATGTACTCGAGCAGCTTGTGGCTCGGTAAATCCATGCTGGTTAGGGCTACCTGAAGTAAGTACGTTAGGTCTCGCTTTTGCGTTGCGTGAAATTTTTCCACGACGACTGCGCTTATCGCCTTTGCCAGAGCCTGCTGTTTTGCCTTTAGCCGGTTTTTTCTCTTCGCGTGCCGGCTTTTTATGCACGGGCGCCTGCTTTGGCGTCGCCTGTGCTATGGCATCCGCTTTGCGCTGATCTTCAGCATCTTCTTTAGCAATTCTTACCGCGTCTTCGGCGGCTTTCTTCTGCGCTTGAGCTTCAGCTTCTAAGCGCTCAGTTTCATGTTCAATGTGCTCTTTGACTGCTGCGGCAGCTGCCTTATCAGCCTCTTCTTGTGCAGCTTTGCGCTCTTGTTGGCGACGACTGTCTTCGGCAATCTCAGCCGCTGTCTTTTCCTCTTCAACGACCGCAACTTTTGGCCCAGCAGTGGGGATTTTAGGCGTTTCAAGCACTTTGATGGGCGCACTAAGCTCTTCAGTAGAAGTAACCGCAGGCGAAGAGCCAGTCACTAGCGCCACTGGCGTTTTAGCGACTAACACTTCAGCTTTCTCTTCTGCTGCTACTTCTGCTTCAGCTTCGACTTCTGTGCGCTTGACGTAAGTACGGGTTTTACGCACTTCGACATTGACTGTTTTGCGGCCGGAGCCCCCGGTTGTCTTTAGCTGCGAAGTCGATTTTCGCTTGAGGCTAATTTTTTTAGGCTCAGCTTCTGAACTCTCTTCGCCTTCACCGTGTGAACGCTTTAAATGAGCGAGCAAAGCTTGACGCTCATCATCTGAGACTTGAGAATCTTGTTTTTTATCTTTGATTCCCGCTTCGGCCATTTGCGTTATTAATCGTTCTGGAGATATGCCGATAACATCGGCTAATTCTGTAACTATTACTTCTGACATTTTATTACTCCTACCTCAGCTTACACTTCATCCGCGAACCAAGGGGCGCGGGCTGTCATTATATATTTTGCAGCTAGTTCTTCAGTCATACCTTCTATATCCAGCAACTCTTCGACTGATTGCTCGGCAAGGTCTTCCATAGTGATAACACCTTGTGCTGCAAGCAAATAGGCAAAGTGCTTATCCATACCATCCATCGACAGTAAATCTTCAGCTGGCTCGGCTTTTTCGAGTACTTCTTCACTCGCCAATGCTTGATTAAGCAAGGCATCTTTCGCACGGGTACGTAACTCTTCGACGATGTCTTCGTCGAAACCGTCAATTTGCAACATTTCAGCGACAGGCACGTAAGCAATCTCTTCTAAAGTACTAAAGCCTTCCTCAACTAGCACCACCGCAACGTCTTCATCAACATCTAAAGTTGCTATAAAGTTTTCGACCATGCCACCGACTTCTGATTCTTGCTTTTTAGCAGCATCTTCTTCGGTCATGACATTAAGCTCCCATCCTGTCAAAGTCGACGCTAGACGGACATTTTGGCCACTGCGACCTATCGCCATCGCCAACGCTTCTGGAGCAACTGCAACATCCATTGAATGCTTATCTTCTTCTACTACAATAGAGACCACTTCAGCAGGAGACATTGCGTTGATCACTAACTGCGCTGGATTATCATCCCAAGTAATAATATCAACACGCTCGCCACCTAGCTCATTGGATACGGCTTGTACTCGAGCGCCACGCATACCGACGCAAGCACCGACAGGGTCAATACGACCATCATTGGTTTTCACAGCAATTTTCGCACGAGATCCAGGATCACGCGCAGCAGCACGTATCTCGATTACTTGTTCAGACACTTCAGGAACTTCAATACTAAACAGCTCAATCAACATTTTTGGGCTGGTTCTAGAGAGCACTAACTGGGGTCCGCGACCTTCAGTACGGATTTCATGCAGCACCGCACGAACGCGATCACCAATTCTAAAAACCTCTCTTGGCAAAATATTTTCACGGGGTAACAACGCTTCTGCATTGTTGCCAAGATCAATAATAATATTGTCCCTTGTTACTTTCTTAACGGTAGCTGAGATCAATTCACCGACGCGATCTCTATAAAGTTCAACGACTTTAGCACGTTCAGCTTCACGTACTTTTTGGACAATAACTTGTTTTGCGGTTTGTGCAGCGATACGACCAAACTTTACTGATTCAACCTGTTCAACGTGAACATCACCAATTGCCAGCCCCGGATCAGCTTCTGCAGCTTCCTCAGACGTCAATTCTGTACCTAGAATCGCCACGCCTTCATCGCCGACAACTGTCCAGCGACGAAATGTATCGTAGTCACCTGTTGCACGATTTATAACAACGTAAATATCCGACTCTTCGTCTTCGTAGCGTCTTTTGGTGGCTGTCGCCAACGCCAATTCTATCGCTTCGAAAATGACTTCTTTAGACACGTCCTTTTCATTTGAAACTGCCTCTGCTACCAGCAAAATCTCTTTGCTCATATCACTGCCTCGCTATATTTTCCCTGTTGGACCCAAACTAAATGCTGGAACCAATGAGTTATTTTAAGAATATTGTGGTTCGATTTGGGCTTTATCGATATAATCGATAGGCAAAAGGTATTCTTCATTGTCAACTTCAATAACAATATCTTCCTCTTCAACACCTTTTAATTGCCCCTTAAAATTTCTGCGCCCATCAAACGGCATACGTAATTTTATTCTCAACACTTGACCAACATAAGCTTGATAGTGTTCCAATTTAAACAGTAGTCTATCCAGTCCAGGTGAAGACACTTCTAGACTGTAAGTTCCAGATATTGTCTCTTCAACGTCCAAAATTCCACTTGCCTGATGACTCATTAGCGCACAGTCATCAACCGACACTCCATTTTCACCATCAATGTAAATACGCAGTATGCTGTCCTTGCCTTGAGAGAGGTATTCAATACCCCACAGCTCAAAACCCATTGACTGAGCAACAGGCTCGAGCATTTCTTGTAACTGGTTTAACTTCGCAGACACTGCGCACCTCAATCTTTTACGCCATTTATTATAAAACAGCACTTCAATAACAAAAAATGGGCCACATAGGCCCATTTCTCAATTGAAGACAATGGTCAGCCAAAAACGCGGACCACATCTCCCAATTACGAAAAAGCCCCTAAAAAGGGGCCAGTAATACGGGCGATTGTTGGATGTGAACACTATCCAAAAACCCCTTAATACTCTTCTCGCAAAATTCCATTTTCACAGCATTAAATAAATTAATACATCTGTAAATTTCGTAGCCAGAATAAAACGAACGAAATCGTTTTTTGTCTTGTTGTAAAATGGTAGCGGGGGCAGGATTTGAACCTACGACCTTCGGGTTATGAGCCCGACGAGCTACCAAGCTGCTCCACCCCGCATCATCGTACTGCTTGAAAACGCTATCATTCTCGCCTCAAGCCGGTGCATATTATAAAGCCACCTGCTGAAAAAAACAAGCTCTTTAAACGCATTTTCTACACTAAATTGTACAAACTTAATTGGTGCCCAGAGCCGGACTCGAACCGGCACGACCATACAGTCACTACCCCCTCAAGGTAGCGTGTCTACCAATTTCACCACCTGGGCTAAACTCTTTCAAAATATTTTAATTTGCACTTGGTAAGTCAGACTCAGAGACCGCCTCTGGTACTAACTCGCCTAAGTCCGGTAGCGCGCTCTGCTCTGCAGGCTGTGACAAACCGGTCGTAGGTATACCCACTTGCGATGTATAACCTGCCTGCTCTTTAGCAAAGTAAGCCAAAGCAAAACTAGTGGCAAATAAACCCGCCGCCAAAAATGCAGTTGCCCGGGATAAAAAATTTCCAGCGCCTTGACTACCGAACACAGTCTGGGAAGCACCCGCACCAAATGACGCGCCTGCCTCAGCACCCTTGCCTTGCTGCAACATTACCAAAGCAATGATTGCTGCCGCTAATAATACATGTACAGCAAGAATAATTGATTCCACTCGTTTACCGCCTAATTTTTACTTTGCAGCAGCGCTACAAATAATTTTAAAGTCTTCAACCTTCAATGAAGCGCCACCTATGAGACCACCATCAATATCAGGCTGCGAAAATAGCATTGATGCCGTTAGCGCATTTACACTGCCACCGTACAAAATACGTGTTTTATTAGCCACATTTTCACTTATTTGGCGTGCAATTACTGCACGAATATACGCATGCATTTCCTGTGCTTGTGCAGGGGATGCAGTCTCTCCTGTGCCTATCGCCCATATCGGCTCGTAGGCGACAACCACATCTTTACCCGCCAAATCCAAAGCGGTTAAAGCACTTAGCACTTGTTGCTTTACAATCTCAAAAGCTTTGCCACTTTTACGTTGCGCTAGTGATTCACCGACACAAAGTATTGGCACTAGAGATTTTTTTATTATTGCTGCGACTTTACGCGCCACTAGCTCATTGGTTTCTGAAAACGATGCACGCCGCTCAGAGTGCCCTACAAGCACATACTCGCAACCGACATCTTGTAGCATAGAAACTGATAACTCGCCGGTGTAAGCCCCCGATTCTTCAAAATGAACGTTCTGTGCAGCCACCTTGACATGCTCAGCTTGTTGCTGAACTGTCGATATATAGACAGAAGGTGGGCAGAGTATTACTTCCACATTATCAAGATTTTTTGCATGCAGACTTACCTGCTGTGCCAAATCCACAGCGAACCTACTTGTAGCGTTCATTTTCCAGTTTCCGGCAACAATTGATTGACGCATATTAGATCCTTAAAAACGAGGCGCAAATATTAACTAATTTGCATTTAACACACAAGAGATTCCAATGCAGTTTCGACTTTTTTTGCTAATTCTTGGCAAATTTCACTGACTTGTTCATAATTCTCACCTTCCACCATTACTCGCACTAGCGGTTCTGTACCTGAGGGCCGCAATAACACCCTACCTGTCCCAGCCAACAACTCCTCAGCATTTACGACTAAGCGTTGTATGGATTCACTTTTGCCAAGATCAACTTTATTAGCCATCTTTATGTTGATCATTTTCTGTGGTAACTTTTGCATAACTTGCTTTATTTTGGCCAGTGACTTACCGGAATCAGCCATGGCAACTAACACTTGGAGTGCCGCAATAGTCGCATCACCGGTCGAGGTTAGATGCTTACATATAATATGCCCTGAACTTTCACCACCTATGACCCACCCGCGATCAGACAGCTGCTGCATTACATAGCGATCACCCACATCCGCCCTCTCAAAAGGAATTTTGAGACGCTTACACGCTTGCTCTAAGCCAAAATTGGTCATTAGAGTCCCTACCACACCACCAGACAAGCTGCCCGACTCTTTCAAATAGTCGGCGATAATCATCAACAACTCATCACCATCAACCGACTCGCCCAAATGATCAACCATTATTAGCCGGTCGCCGTCACCATCTAACGCGATGCCGAGATCAGCCTGTTCAGCAACGACTACTTTTTCTAATCGTGCGGTATCCGTTGCACCGCATTGCTCATTAATATTCATTCCATTGGGCGACGAGGCTATCTCAATCACTTGAGCACCTAATTCAGAAAACACAGCTGGCGAAACATGGTAGGTGGCGCCATTCGCACAATCCAACACTATCTTCATCCCACGCAGACTGAATTCTGGCGGTACTGATGCTTTGCAAAACTCTATATAACGACCAGGCGCATCATCGATTCGGCGCGCTTTCCCCAGCATTGAAGAGTCAACCGTGGTCATTGCCATATCCATCTGCGCTTCAATAGCATGCTCGATTTCATCCGCTAGCTTAGTCCCCTGAGCACTGAAAAACTTAATACCATTATCACCATAAGCATTGTGAGAAGCCGATATAACAATACCTGCATCGGCCTGAAAGGTTCGCGTCAAGTAAGCAATTGCCGGGGTCGGCATTGGACCTGTCAAGAGCACATCGACCCCTGCCGCACTCAAACCGGCCTCTAAAGCGGACTCGAACATATACCCCGATATACGTGTATCTTTACCTATCAAAATTTTACTACTGCCCTCACGAGAAAATACTTTACCCGCTGCCCAACCTAGCTTTAACATAAAATCGGGCGTGATAGGATAGCTCCCTACACGACCTCTAATACCATCTGTACCAAAATATTTTTTACTCATTTAACCACCTGACCTTAGGATGAAAGCCGATTCTTAAGCACATTATCTAGCTTCTATTTATTGCTTGTATCACATTGACCACATCGACTGTTTCTTTAACATCGTGTACTCTGACTATTGCAGCACCATTCATCACTGCATATACAACACTTGCCAAACTGCCTGCTAATCTATCATCGACATCGCGCTGCAACAACTGACCAAAAAGGCTTTTACGTGAGGCGCCAATTAAAATCGGATATCCTGATGCCGCAAACTGCGCGGTACTTTTTAACAACTGTAGATTTTGCGCGAGCGTTTTACCAAAGCCAATACCGGGATCAAGTATAATATTATCAACCGCTATTCCGGCAAGCTCGCAGATTTTAGCTCTGCTCAACAAGTACTGCATTACTTGGGCATTAACATCGCGATATTCTGGTGCCAACTGCATTGTTTTCGGTGTACCTTGCATGTGCATCAGGCACACAGGCAATTGAGACTCCACTGCGGCTCTTAATGCCCCTTTGCGCTCAAGCGCACGCACGTCATTTAGCATACCTGCACCCAGTATTGCGGCTTGCTTCATGAGTGCTGCATTACTTGTATCAACTGAAATTACCGCATCCATATTCTCGACCAACAACTCGATGGCCGGCAACACTCGATCCATTTCCTGCTGCTCTGAGACAGACGCAGCATTGGGCCGGGTCGACTCTCCACCGACGTCTAATATAGTGGCACCTTGCAACAACATCTGCTCAGCTTTATACAGCAACGCATCTTTGCACAACGCATGCTTATTTAACAAGCGCCCGCCATCCGAAAAGGAATCAGGCGTGACATTTAAAATCCCCATAACCTGCGTTGTTGACAAATCTAATGCTCGTTTTGCACACTTAAGTATCATCACATCACCTCCAAAGCGCCAACATTTTCACTCTACCAACCATTATTTTTCAAAGCCTTTAAAGCTTATTATCTGCGTAAGATTAAGACCGCACATAAAAAAGCCAGCAACGAATAATCATCACTGGCTCAAGGCTTATCTTAACAACTATTAAGTCACACAGTTACTGGATTACTATGCTAAAAAGCCTCTAACTAGTACTTTTAGGCGCATCATCTGAGTCATCTTCCGACTTGTTATCTGGCGCAACCTGGTCATCTGCACCAGCCGCCAGTTGTCCATCATTTACACCGGCGCCAGATACATTAATATCTTCCACTACATTTTCATTCACCTGCTCAGATTTTTCATTTCTTTTAGCATCAATAGGCGTGACGTTACTGCTAGCCACTTCCTCAGTTTTGCTTACCCAATCAACTGGATCGCTTACTGTGTCACGCTCCATCAACTCGTCTATTTGCTCAGAGCTGATAGTTTCATATTTCATCAATGCGGCCGTCATTGATTCAAGTATGTCGCGATTATCTTCAAGAATTTTATACGCTCTCTGGTATGACTCATCGATAATTCTGCGAACTTCTTCATCGACTTGCTTGAGAATACTCTCTGACATTGGCTTAGAACCTTGAGCGTAACCACCGCCGAAAGGCCCAGACTCATCTTCGTCATACAAGATAGGCCCCATGACATCAGACAAGCCCCACCTAACAACCATATTACGCGCCATGCTCGTAGCGCGTTGAATATCATTAGACGCGCCTGTTGTCACACCGTCTTTACCTAAAGTCATCTCCTCGGCAATACGTCCGCCGTAAAGAGAACAAATGTTAGACAGAATCATTTGTTTAGAATGAGAATACCTATCTTCTGTGGGCAGGAACATAGTAACACCTAGCGCACGTCCGCGAGGTATAATCGATACTTTGTACACTGGGTCATGTCCGGGCATCATACGTCCAACAATGGCATGACCAGACTCATGATATGCCGTATTCAAACGTTCAGCTTCAGACATCACCATCGACTTGCGTTCTGCACCCATCATGATTTTATCTTTGGCTTTTTCCAACTGGTCCATGCCAACGGTACGCAAGCCTGAGCGGGCTGCGAACAGCGACGCCTCATTGACCAAATTAGCTAAATCAGCACCTGAGAAACCTGGCGTGCCACGGGCAATTAAATTTGCTTTTACATCATCGTTCATCGGCACTTTGCGCAAGTGAACATCCAATATTTTTTCACGACCGCGAATATCAGGTAATCCCACATGCACTTGTCTATCAAAACGTCCCGGACGCAATAGTGCTGGATCGAGCACATCGGGACGGTTCGTCGCCGCTATCACAATCACCCCGTCTGTACCTTCAAAACCATCCATTTCAACTAACAAAGCGTTTAACGTTTGTTCACGCTCATCGTTACCGCCGCCCATGCCGACACCACGGTGACGACCTACGGCATCGATTTCATCGATAAATATAATACAAGGCGCATGTTTTTTGGCCTGATCAAACATATCCCGCACACGAGAGGCACCGACACCGACAAACATTTCTACGAAATCAGATCCTGATATAGTAAAAAACGGCACTTTAGCCTCACCTGCAATCGCTTTTGCCAATAAGGTTTTACCTGTGCCCGGGTCACCGGACATCAAGATACCGCGGGGAATTCTTCCTCCCAACTTTTGAAACTTACCGGGGTCGCGCAAGTAGTCGACCAATTCAGAAACTTCCTCTTTAGCCTCCTCAACCCCAGCAACATCTGCAAAGGTGGTTTTTATCTGATCTTCACTCACCATGCGAGCTTTGGACTTACCAAATGACATCGGCCCGCCTTTACCGCCACCGCCTTGCATCTGACGCATAAAGAACATAAAAATAGCAACAATTATCAATATCGGGAAAGCTGCCACTAACAGCTGAGTCCAGACGCTTTGCTGCTCTGGGCGCTTGCCCTCGATTATCACTTTACTAGCAATTAAATCATCCACTAGCTTAGGATCTTGCAATGCCGGACGCACCGTTTCAAAATGTTCACCGTTACGGCGAATCCCTTGAATGGTATAACCATCAATCACAACTTTTGCTACCCGACCGTCCTGTACTTCGGTTACAAACTCAGAATAATTTAAACCGGATGATTCTGTTTCAGTATTAAAGTTATTAAACACCGTCAACAAGACAGCGGCAATAACCAACCAAAGAACCAGATTCTTTGCCATTTCGTTCAAGAGATAACCCTCTACTCACACAACAATTAATAATTTAGAGTACACATGCACTCTTTACAAATGATTAGCCCTGAAGCTAATCCTACTAAACTTAACACCTAATTCGATCTGCCAAATGATTCAGCCTTTGAATCCCCTCCCTAGAATATAGACTTCTCTTGAGCGAGGCCTGGAAGATGCAGGCTTTCGAGTCATCACTTTGCCAAAACTAAATCGCACTTCCCTGACGTATTCATCAAACCCTTCACCTTGAAACACTTTGGCAACAAATATGCCTTTTGGTTTCAAAACTTGACGAGCCATATCCAAAGCCAACTCGACCAAATACATTGACGCGGGCTGATCAACCCCTCCATTACCACTCATATTGGGGGCCATATCAGAAATTACAAGGGCTGCTCTCGCCCCACCCATGACATTTAGTATCTGATTCAGCACCGCTTCTTCAGTGAAGTCGCCCTGTATAAATTCGACGCCAGCCATCGTATCCATTGGCAGTATATCTGAAGACACGACTCGGCCTTCATCTCCCACCAATTGAGCAGCCACTTGAGACCAGCCACCCGGTGCGGAACCAAGATCAACCACGGTCATTCCCTGACGCATCAATTTATCTTTTTCTTGCAGCTCTAGTAATTTAAAACTGGCTCTAGAGCGATAACCTTGCTCTTTCGCCATTATCACATATTGGTCAGTTAAATGTTCTTGTAGCCAGCGGCCACTGCTTTTAGATTTAGCCATTTCTTCTCAGTTACATCCACAACAGCTCAAGCTAACCCTTACTCAAACTTAAAAAAGTGATAGAATAGCTACATATTAAACATTTATCTCTCTGAATCGCTTCAACAGACAAGATACGCTATTCGGCAGAGTATCAACCTAGGTACTTTTATACAATGAGCATAACCCAAGAGCAGAAAAAACACTTTCGAACGTTAGGCCACAAATTAAACCCTCTGGTTACTGTCGCCAGCAAAGGCCTTACCGAAAACCTACAGCTTGAAGTAGACCGCGCTCTTGAAGATCATGAACTGATCAAAGTTAAATTTTCAATTTCAGATCGCGAACTCAAAAAACAACTAATACGCGAGCTATGCACCGTAGTCGAAGCACAAATAATCCAAGAGATAGGACACATAGTACTTTTCTATCGCCCGTCTCTTGAAGCTAACCCTAAACTATCTAATATTTTACGCGCTAGCGCACAACAGCAATAAAAAATCTCTATTTGGCGCTGCTAAACAGCGCCATCTATTATTTCGCAAACTCAGTTTAAATGTGCTCTACCTTTTCTATTTCGAATTCAACCAAACCCTTAGGTGTTTGAATACTTGCCACTTCACCTTCCAACTTGCCTATCAAGCCTCTTGCTATCGGAGAGTTGAACGATATTTTTAGCTTTTTAATGTCGGCCTCATCATCACCGACAATTTGATAACAGACTTCAACATCCGTATCACAGTTGATCAAATGTACCGTGGTACCAAAGATGACCTTTTCAGCGTAGGGGATATCCGCAACATTGATCACTTGGGCATTGGACAACTTACCTTCTAACTCTTGAATACGCCCCTCTGTAAAGCTTTGCTCTTCTCTGGCCGCGTGATATTCGGCATTCTCTTTAAGATCACCATGCTCTCTAGCAGTGGCTATATCTTTGATGATGCGGGGACGCTTCTCAGATTTCAGATAATCTAACTCTTCACGAAGTGCCTGCTCACCATATACAGTCATAGGTACACGACTCATATTATAACTCCCTTTAATAAAAAACGGTGAGCTTGAGCCCACCGTAAAGTCTGTTCAGTTCAAACCCTCGAAAGGGCTACTTAATAACGATGACTAATGCATATCCTGTAATCGACGTACCGTTTTCTCTTCACCGTAAGCCAGCGCCATCACTATAGCTTCCGCACCGGCAATGGTGGTTGTATAAGGCACATTGTGCTGCAGGGCACTGCGTCTAATCTCAGCTGAATCGCTGGTTGATTGACGCCCCTCAGTGGTATTAATCACATAGCTTATTTCATCATTCTTGATCATGTCAACAATATTCGGCCTACCTTCTGTGACTTTATTAACCCGGTCCACTTTCATACCAGCCACAGCTAGAGCTTCAGCCGTCCCTTCAGTAGCACAGAGACTATAACCCATGCCTAGGAGAGACTGAGCGACACTTATCGCACCCGGTTTATCCATATTACGCACTGAGATAAACGCCTTCCCGACTGCCGGCATTGCATCACCTGCACCAATCGTCGCCTTCATAAAGGCCTCTCCGAATGTCTCACCAGTGCCCATTACTTCACCGGTAGATTTCATCTCTGGAGATAAGACAGGGTCAACGCCCTGGAATTTATTAAACGGAAAAACAGCTTCCTTGACATTGATTAATTCAGGGATTATTTCTTCAGTAAAACCTATCACTGACAAACTTTCTCCAAGCATCACACGGGTCGCTATACTGGCGAGTGAATGACCGATACATTTAGAGACAAAAGGCACTGTTCGTGAGGCGCGAGGATTAACTTCAATCACATAAATCTCTCCGTCCTGATAGGCCAACTGCGTATTCATTAAGCCGACAACACCGAGTTCAAGAGCCATTTTTGTCACTTGATCACGCATCTCATCTTGCACTTCAGACGGCAAATTATAGGGTGGAAAAGCGCAGGCAGAATCCCCCGAGTGGACACCGGCCTGCTCTATATGCTGCATGATGGCGCCAATAACAACTCTCTCGCCGTCGCATATCGCATCTATATCGACTTCAATCGCATTGTTCAAGAAATAATCCAATAGCACGGGCGCATCATTAGACACTTGCACCGCCTCATTCATATAGCGCTTTAGCTCTGCTTCTTTATAGACAATTTCCATGGCGCGCCCACCCAACACATACGAGGGACGAACCACCAGAGGATAACCAATTTTTACCGCTGCAGAAACCGCAGCTTCAATTGATCTTACTGTGGCATTCTCAGGCTGCTTTAGCCCCAAACGCTGGATCATTTGCTGGAACTGCTCGCGATCTTCTGCCCTGTCAATTGCCTCAGGTTCAGTACCTATTATTGGCACGCCGGCGCGCTCTAGCTCAACCGCCAACTTCAATGGCGTCTGCCCACCATATTGAACGATGACACCTTTGGGTTTCTCGACGGCGACTATTTCCAATACATCTTCTAAAGTTACTGGCTCAAAGAACAATCTATCGGATGTATCATAATCCGTTGAAACAGTTTCAGGATTACAGTTGACCATTATCGTTTCAAAACCTTGCTCGCGGGCCGTTAAAGCGGCGTGCACACAACAGTAATCAAACTCAATTCCCTGACCAATCCGGTTGGGACCGCCGCCCAAAATCATGATTTTTTCGCGGTCAGACGGCCTAGCTTCACATTCCTGCTCATAGGTTGAATACATATACGCAGTGTCTGTGGCAAATTCAGCGGCACAAGTATCAACTCGTTTGTAGACGGGACGAACATTCATCCGCTGGCGCTGCTTGCGAAATGTCTTCTCAGGCACCCCTAACAAACTTGCCAAACGAGCATCTGAGAAGCCCTTGCGCTTAAGGCGGAAAATATTATCCGCTGACAAATCATGTAATGCCGTCTGTGTTAGCGCCTGTTCATTTTTGATCAGATCTTCAATTTGGACTAAGAACCAAGGGTCCACACCAGAAAGTGAATACAACTCATCGACCGACAGACCCATCCTAAAGGCATCACCGATATACCATAATCGATCAGCGCCAGGCTGCTTCATTTCTCTGACAATCTTAGCACGTGCATCTTCGTGCTCTATGTCAGTAAAGCTATCGAATCCTGCGACACTTACCTCTAATCCGCGCATCGCTTTTTGCAGAGACTCTTGGAAAGTACGGCCAATCGCCATCACTTCACCCACTGACTTCATTTGCGTGGTGAGACGATCATTCGCCTGCGGGAACTTTTCAAAGGTAAAACGCGGTATCTTAGTCACTACATAATCAATTGATGGCTCGAAAGATGCTGGCGTTTTGCCGCCAGTAATATCGTTTTGTAGCTCATCCAAAGTAAAGCCAATCGCCAGCTTAGCGGCTATTTTAGCAATCGGAAACCCGGTTGCTTTTGAGGCCAGCGCTGAAGAGCGAGAAACACGCGGATTCATTTCAATAATAACCATGCGCCCGTCGGCTGGATTAACCCCGAACTGGACGTTAGAACCGCCTGTTTCAACGCCAATCTCACGCAGCACCGCCAGTGAGGCATCCCGCATTATCTGGTATTCTTTATCGGTTAGCGTTTGAGCTGGCGCGACAGTGATAGAGTCACCTGTGTGAACACCCATCGCATCAAAGTTTTCTATTGAACAGATAATGATGCAATTATCGTTTTTGTCACGCACCACTTCCATTTCATACTCTTTCCAACCGATGAGTGACTCATCAATTAAAATTTCAGTAGTCGGTGACAAATCTAGGCCACGAGTACAAATTTCAATAAATTCTTCACGGTTGTAGGCTATTCCACCCCCTGAACCTCCCATGGTAAAAGACGGGCGAATAATGGCTGGAAAGCCCACTTGAGCGAGCACCCCAAACGCCTCATCCAAATCGTGAGCTACATCGGCACGCGGGCATTCAAGACCAATTCTCTTCATCGCTTTATCAAAGCGATTGCGATCTTCTGCTTTATCGATAGAGTCGGCATTCGCACCGATCATCTCTACACCATACTTAGCCAGTACACCTTCGCGCTCAAGGTCTAAAGCGCAGTTCAACGCTGTTTGGCCACCCATAGTCGGCAAAATTGCATCTGGGCGCTCTTTTTCAATAATTTTTGCAACAGTCTTCCACTTTACTGGCTCTATATAAGTAGCATCAGCCATACCCGGATCTGTCATTATCGTCGCTGGGTTCGAGTTTACGAGGATGACCCGATAACCTTCTTCTCGCAAGGCTTTACAAGCTTGCGCGCCCGAGTAGTCAAATTCGCATGCCTGTCCGATGATAATCGGCCCAGCGCCTATAATAAGTATACTTTGTATATCCGTACGTTTTGGCATAATAATTACCACTAAAATCTATTGTGAGATCTTTGCAAGATTACTGCGATCGCGACGTCCTGCAAAGGTCTCATTATCTATCAAAGAACTCACTTCTATAAGCAAACTCTATGCTTGCACTACCTATTACCTGAATCAGTGATTTCACTGCAGCAGCGAATAAAAGCGCTTGATTCTGGCTGAAGCTAAGATTTTCAATTCAACTGAAAAACCAGTATCATGCACTGTATATCGACTTGGAAATCACCGAGTCAGGCATTACTGAGCCGTTTTATGCTTTTCAATTTCACCTATAAAACGGTCGAATAAAGGCGCAACATCTCTGGGGCCAGGGCTTGCCTCTGGATGCCCTTGAAAACCAAATGCCGGAGTATCTGTGCGCTCGGCGCCCTGCAATGATCCATCAAATAAAGAGCGATGTGTCGCACGCATATTGTCGGGAAGCGATACGTCATCGACTGCAAAACCATGATTTTGACTAGTAATCATTACCTGATCTGAGTCCAAATCTTTAACGGGGTGATTGGCACCATGGTGGCCAAATTTCATTTTGAGTGTATTAGCACCACTGGCCAACGCCAGCAACTGATGGCCTAAACAGATCCCGAACACAGGTAGTTTAGTTTCGAGAATTTCTTTTATCGCAGCGATAGCGTAATCACAAGGCTCTGGATCACCGGGCCCGTTTGACAAGAACACCCCATCAGGTTTCATTGCCAATACTTCACTAGCGGGAGTAGTCGCGGGAACAACCGTCAATTTACAGCCACGCTCCACCAACATTCTTAAAATATTATGTTTAGCGCCAAAATCATATGCTACCACATGATAGGCAAGTTCTGAGGTATCGATCGACTGCACGCCCTCACCTAGCTGCCAGGTTGAAGAGGTCCAAACATATGGCTCTTTCGTAGTGACAACTTTTGCCAGATCCAGGCCTTTTAAACCTGCAAATGCTTGCGCCTTAGCGAGAGCGCCAGCTTCATCAATTTGCTCTGCGCTATCACCCGCCATGACACAGCCACTTAAAGATCCCTTTTCGCGCAATATTCGCGTGAGCATTCGAGTATCGATATCAGCAATGGCAACGACGTTATTTTCCTGCAAATAGACATCTAAATCTTTTTCGTTTCTAAAGCTACTCGCCGTTAAAGGCAAATCGCGAATAACTAACCCCGCAACCCAGCATTTCTGTGACTCACAATCTTCTGAGTTGGTACCAACATTGCCAATGTGAGGATAAGTTAAAGTAACGATCTGACGGCTATAGGAAGGATCTGTTAATATTTCTTGGTAACCTGTCATTGAAGTATTAAACACCACTTCACCTGTCGATACCCCATTCGCACCAATAGCGATCCCTTTGAAAACACTTCCGTCTTCAAGTGCCAATATGGCTGGTCTTGTCAAAGCAAACTCCCCGCGTAATGTGCGATATTAAATTTTAATGGCTTATCTGCAAAAAAAGCGAGTGCTTAATGAAAAACATACTCGCTTTTAGAACGCTGCAATCTGCGCTGCCAATAGTAGTTAGGCAAACGGCCGAATTTTATAGCAATACGCCTGTTTTGTCCATGCTCTAAATACTTTTAAACTAATCTAAAAGCGGCGCTGCAGACAATTACATAGCCGTTTGATAGCGCCTATTATTCGTCGCTAATGTCAAATTTTTGGACGCATTGCCGGAAACAATATAACGTCGCGAATTGAATTGCAGTCGGCAAAAAACATTACCAGCCTATCGATACCAATCCCCTCACCTGCGGTCGGTGGCAAACCGTATTCCAATGCATTGATGTAATCATCATCATAATGCATTGCCTCATCATCACCTGCCTCTTTATCAGCGACTTGGTCTTTAAAACGCTGAGCCTGATCTTCTGAGTCATTTAACTCCGAGAACCCATTGGCCACTTCTCTTGCACCAACAAAAAATTCGAACCTGTCAGTAATGAAATCATTGTCATCGTTGCGACGCGCCAAAGGGGAAACTTCAGCAGGGTATTGGGTAATAAAGGTTGGACTGTCTAAATTATCTTCAACGGTTTTTTCAAAAATTTCTATTTGTACTTTGCCCAGACCATAACTGTCTTTCAAAGGAATATGCAATTGAGCCGCTACCGCTCTTGCGGCCGGCAAATTATCAATATCAGCCGCCGTTAGGGCTGGGTTGTAGTGCAAAATTGAATCGAACACACTGATGCGCGCAAACGGCTGTGACAAGTCATAATCTTTGCCTTGGTAACTAACCGTTGTACTACCGAGCAGATCCACTGCTAACGTGCGCATCATCTCTTCAGTAAGATCCATCAAGTCATTGTAGTCAGCATAAGCTTGATAGAATTCAAGCATAGTAAACTCCGGATTATGACGAGTAGACAGTCCTTCATTTCGAAAATTTCTATTGATTTCGAATACTCGCTCAACACCGCCAACAACTAATCGCTTTAGATACAACTCCGGGGCAATGCGTAAAAACATATCGCGACCTAAAGCATTGTGATGAGTCACGAACGGGCGCGCCGCGGCACCGCCTGGAATAACCTGGAGCATCGGCGTCTCAGCTTCGACAAAGCGACGCTCAACCAGGAAACTGCGAATACCCGCTATCATTTTTGCACGAATATCAAACACTTTTCGCGACTGCTCATTGGTAATCAAGTCGACATAGCGCTGACGATAACGCATTTCAGTATCCTGCAATCCTTTATGTTTATCAGGCAGCGGACGCAGGCTTTTTGTCAACAGTTGATACTCACCTAAATCAACGTACAGATCGCCCTTACCCGACTTGTGCAAAATACCGGTTACACCAATAATATCGCCTAAGTCCAATGATTTAGCAAAAGGCCGAGCGGCCTTGTTAACATAAAATTGGATGCGCCCGGTCATATCCTGAACCACGCCAAAAGCACCGCGATTGAGCATAACACGACCCGCAATACTGACCGTAATCGCTAACGCTTCAAGTGCTTCTTTAGATTTATCACCGTGCTCTTCAAATAAATCTTGGGCATAGCTATCACGTCTAAACTTGTTTGGGTAAGCGCCACCTTGAGCCTTGAGGACTTCTAACTTCGCGCGGCGTTCTGCGATTAAGCGATTTTCGTCTTGTGGTTCATTAATATCTGACATTTTTTAAGCCTGTAATAGTTTTATAGACCAGCTTTTAAGCTAGCGACAATAAATTGATCGATATCTCCATCCAACACTTTATCGCAGTTGGAGGTTTGCGTGTTGGTACGTAAATCTTTGATACGCTGATCATCCAACACATAAGAACGAATTTGACTTCCCCAGCCGATATCCGCCTTAGTATCTTCGACACTTTGGGCAGCCTCAGAGCGTTTTAAAATCTCCATTTCATAAAGTTTTGCACGCAACTGTTTCATACAAGTGTCTTTATTTTGATGCTGTGAACGCTGCGCCTGAGACTGCACTACTATCCCAGAGGGCCCGTGAGTAATACGTACAGCAGATTCGGTGGTGTTGACATGCTGACCACCCGCACCTGATGCCCTATAGACATCGACACGCAAATCAGCAGGATTAATATCTATTTCAATATTGTCGTCGATTTCAGGAGAGACAAACACGGAACAGAATGATGTGTGCCTGCGCCCAGTAGAGTCAAAAGGTGACTTACGCACTAGACGATGCACCCCTGTCTCGGTCCTCAACCAGCCGAAAGCGTATTCACCTTCAAAGCTAATAGAAGCACTTTTAATGCCCGCTACATCGCCGGGCGATACTTCTAGCAACTGAACTTTAAAACCTTTACTGTCTCCCCAGCGTAAAAACATGCGCAAGACCATTTCAGCCCAATCTTGAGCCTCAGTGCCACCAGAACCCGACTGAATATCCAGAAAGGCATTATTAGGATCTGCATTACCCGAAAACATACGTCGAAATTCTAGCTGCTCAAGACGAGTCTTCATCGCTGCAACTTCAACGATAATTTCATCAACAGCATCCGCATCATCTTCTTCAACGGCCATGTCTAATAATTCACGCGCATCGGCGACGCCTTCAATCAAGGCTTCTAACGTAGTGATGATGCCCTCAAGGGTGGATCGTTCTCTGCCGAGTTTTTGCGCATTTTCAGGATCATTCCAGACCTCTGCGGATTCCAATTCGCGGCCAACCTCTTCAAGACGATCCTTTTTCTCCACGTAATCTAAATACTTGTATAATAACTTAGTCCGCGCTTCGATATCTTTTAAATCTTGAACTATTGGATTTACTTCCATTGCATTTTAGGCTCTTGACTAAACTCGTTTAAAAAGCCGCCTATTTTACCTTAAGCGCTGCCGGTATTGAATCATTCCTTTTAGTTATCTGAAGAATAGTTGAGCAAAGTTTGGCAACTGTGTTTTAAAGACACTTTAAAAAGCAAATATTTGGTTATTATTACTCGAGTTTCGGAGTTCATTCTTACCACTTAAAATCAGTTTACCCTTTACTCTAGGGCTTCCTGCCGTAGGGCAAAACTATCCATTTGCATGACTTGCGTAAAAAAATTGACCACTGTTTGATCGATACTGGCTATTATTTTATGTTTATCATCTTCATTTAAACCGATAATGTCACTCAAAGCTCCTGTGATTAACACCTTAAATAAACCCCACAATTTACTGGCGAAATTTAAGCTGCATAAGCTCTCTTCCAAGCTATTTCTCACTTCGCTCA
>JAWUWK010000023.1:0-27853 GCA_034111875.1 Gammaproteobacteria bacterium | reverse complement strand
TAAGGTGACAATAGTGAGTATGTTTACATAAAAGGCAAACGAAACCTTGAGGCCATCGCCATTTAAATAATGCTGCTTCACACTGCTCTTCAGTGCCATAGTTGTCGAGAAAATCGAACATACTATAGCCCTTTTGATATTGGATTTTGTTGATTGACATAACGACCTCCAAGTGCACTACTGTTTATAAATATAGTACTGGCTTTTTAATCAGTTATCCATAGCGGAGGTATGTGGCTAATCAGGTAAATTATTAACGCTGGAGTGCGTTATTTAAGACGCCTAAAATAACGCTTTTCGACCCTCAAATCGCGGTGAGTACCGTCATTCTAAATCTAGAGAAATAGCGGCTGTATTAATTATTAAGTTTAAGCTATGTCGTATGGTGTCTATAAATCTTGATGTCCTGTTATTGGGTCTTGTCATTGGTCATTGTAGCTATATATGTTTCCCTCGTCTTAAATGTCACTGACTCATTTTTGACTATTTATGTTTCACTGATTTTTAAAGATAAGTTGAATCTACTTATCCATCGAGAGGGTATGCTTAGTTATCTAATCAAGTCTAATACCTTACTTACTTGGCAACATTTAATGTGAGGTGGTTAACAGGGAAATATTAAATTTATGAGTAAATTAGCTAAAATTGTAATTGTCCTGTTTGCAATCATCATTGTTTTAATTTTTAGTGTACCCAAAATTATTGTTTATGTATTACAGGGTCCTGAGCAAGAGCAGGGGAAGACTCAATTAAAATTTACTGAGATATCCACAGAGTTTCAGCATGTTTCTAACTTTACGACAGCGTTGCCTTTTATGGCATTAGCCGCGATCGATATTGATAACGATGGTGTTGATGAGATTTATGTCGGTGGTGGTGTTGGTCAACAAGATGGAATACAAAAATATGTAGAGGGTAAGTTAGTAGCGCTTGCGTCTGCAACATGGTTCGAAAAAGAGCATGCTGATCCCACTTACGGCGCATCATCAATAGATGCGAACAAAGACGGTAACATCGACCTATTTGTTGTGCGTGGCAGTGGTTTATATTTATATGAAAATAATGGCCAAGGGTTTACAGGTAAAAAGATTGAATTCGATTTAGATAAAAAATCTTTACCGCTATCAGTCTCATTTGGTGATATCAACAAAGACGGTGCAGTTGATCTGTTTGTCTCCAACTATATACGCCCAGAATATGTTGAAGGTGAAACTATTTTTAACCAAGAATACGGCGCAATCAGTAACCTGCTGTTAAACAATGGCGATAATACGTTTACGGATATTACTAAATCTGCTGGCATCTACGAGCAGCACAACACATTTACCGCAGTATTTGTCGATCTTAACAATAATGGTCATAGTGATTTAGTGGTTGCCCAAGACACAGGGCTTGTGAAAATATTTAAGAACAATGGAGACCTGACCTTTGAAAATGTGACATTACCGGTTACTTATAGTTACCCGATGGGTATCGCTGTTAGTGACTTTAATAATGACGGTTTAATGGATTTATATTTTAGTAATGTCGGCATAACACTACCTGATATATTGGTTCGTGGGGATCTTAGAGAAGACCAAGTGCTAAACAAAGATTACATTCAATTAGAAAACCAAGGCAATTTTGTTTTTAAAGATACAGCGTTAGCGCGAAATACGGCTAAATATGGATTTGGTTGGGGGTTAGTGTCTTTCGATTTTAATAATGACACTTTGGCAGACTATTTAATCACACAAAATTATATTCGCTTTCCAGGCGTTGAGTATCTAGATCTGTATCCCGGTAATTTATTACAACAATATAGCGATGGCGACTTTAAGCCTGTCGAATACGTTGCCGGTATTAGCAATAAAAAATTTGGGGTGACAACGGTTGTCTCTGACTTTAATAATGATGGCTGGCCCGATGCGGTTATTGGTAATTTAAACGGGCCTTTGCGAGCATTTATAAACCATGCAGGAACAGAGCATTGGCTCAAAGTAAAAATGAAAGACGATGTTTCATCTATCGGTGCATTACTTACTTTAACCTTAGAGGACGGTACAGAATATAAAAATCAATTCTATACCAGCGAGGGCCTAGGGTCAGATCAAACCAGCGATATATTTTTTGGACTAGGTGCAGCTACTAAGCTACTAAGCTTGACGATTACTTATCAAAATGGAAAATCAGTGACCATAGATTCCCCTAAAGTAGATTCGATAATAGAGGTTCCAGAAGATTAGTTTAGGCAAGTAGCGAACAAGTCTAAAACGCCTAATAGGGTATCTAGCGATTAGCTCCTTTGTCACAATGCTCGTAAAGGACTAGCCATTCACTTCGCATCGTTTCGCGGATTTAACCGCTTAGTTATCTACGGGGAATATTTTGTGACTTATTCGCTACTTCCTTAGTATTCCATTTAACATCAGGTTCCTAGGCGTCAGTAATCTGCTGAAGTATATTTCTGTACATGCAGCAGCCGGCAGTATTTCAATATCAATGAATTATAGTGAAATTAACAATGGATAATAGAATTTATAAGCAGCTATTGTGGACAGGTATCATAGGTTTTTTTGCCGCTCTGTTAGTGGGTATCGGCGAGTTTACTTTGCAGTATTCTCCAAGTGGTGGATATGAAAACGAAAATTATCAATATTTTGCTAATGTTAGTAAAGAAAAACTCAGCCTAGGCCACTTTTTTAGTACGTTAGCGGCTCCTCTTTATGTCATCGGTTATTGGCATTTAGGGCAAATGTTTATCCTGGGGGGTAGTAGAATACAAGGCTGGATTATTACCCTGCTCGGCGGCTATGCGTTTATAGTAGGCAATGCGTGGTTAGGTGGGCGCATTTATCTAGCGTTGACCGCTCATGAAATTGCAGAGGGTAATGAAGATTCGCAAGTGCTGAGCAGTCTATTAAACAGCTTTTCAATGCATAATGAACCGCTAGTCAATGCGCTGCGTTTGGCTATAGTGGTGATCTCAATTTTATGGATATGGCGTATTTCTACAGGCAAGACTTTATTCCCTCGCTGGGCCGCGATTTTTAGTCCTGCGGTGATTTTGGGGATTATTTTCAGTACTTATTTTGCAGGATTATCAATAGGCGTAATATTATTACCTGCAGCGATGAATGCGGTTCATTTAATTATTTTCGCGTTATCGATATATTCCCTTATTAAGCATAAAAGAACGCGGGAATAGTGTTTAAAATAACTTTAAAGCTAATAGTATTAATAGGAATAGCAGCAGGCTTATACGGTGCTGCTATTGTTTCGTTTGAAACCATTAGCCAAGAAAAAATATGCCCCAAGGTGTTGGGTATACATGCCTGTTACATTGTGTTCATCGGTTATCTATGGATGTTGATTACAGTGCTTTGGCCCGCCAAAAAAATAACCTTTTTTTTGATCGGTTGGATGCCGGTATTCCTATTGGCTCTATCGGCAAGTGTATTAGAGTTAATGTATTCGAATATTTGTCCTCAAAGCAAGGCGGGAATACCTTTATGCTTTCTCTCATTAGGACTCTCAGTATCAGTTTTAACGGCTTTTATATTTTATAGAAAAGATAAGGTAAGGGTTTAAAAAGCGACTGTTCGTTTTCCAGAGATGTGCACAATTACTCCGTTCAGCAATGGGGTGTTTAAAAAAACACAAGCCCTTTATTTATAAGTATAAACTCGGCTCGTCTTGTTTTTTACAAACAAGCTACTTCACTCTGGACTAAAAAAATCACAAACTCACTCATATACACTGTCTGTAGATGGAGCATTTATCCGGTGAATAGGTGAATAGGTGCAGCGGGATACGCATTTTGGCACCTAAAAAAAACGGTTAATATCACACTCTTGAACTTAGGTGTTATAGCAATCATACTGCTCATTATCACTATAGATTTATGTGGTGTTCAGCAAGTTTGTCATCAGATGCGCGTAAGTGCCTCGCCATCTCTCTGGAGAGGTTGAGCAATAATATTCCGAAATCCACAGGATAATTCTCGTGCAAATCATGAAACAAACCACAAGATACTTCTAGCATAATACTATCTTCTGCGGCGCGGGCATCACCTACTCGAGGATGGAGGCCTATCATCGCCACAGAGCCCACTTCTTGGCCAAATAGATAATCGCGAATATGGGTTGCTTCATTTTGGCGAGTTTTAAAAAACTCAATCTTGCCTTTTAAGTTGACAAAAAAACTGTCTCCGGGATCCCCGTAGGCAAATAATATGTCGCCTTTATCGAGCTGACGAACCTCACCGTTTTCCAACAGGTAAATAATCGCTTCATCTGATAGTGCACCAAAGGTTGAAGCGTCCTTGAAATAATCAATACCAACTTTAGCTATTAATTGACCGCCGGCTAAATGTTTCATTGTCCAATGCCTATGTTATGAGATACGTCGACACTTATAGCTCAACCAAGCTATTCAATGTTGTGATTAATTTAGCAGTTTACACTTAGAGAGCCCAGCATAACTATTACCTTTGTAAATAACTCGTTAAAAACAAACTTAAAGCGCTCATTGATTCCAGTAAACTCTGTTTTCACTTGTTTTGCTTAGTATTTACTGCATTCATATGGCTATGCTGACGACTCCTTATGTGATTAAAACCGCTGATTTTTCTTATCAAGTCTAGAAAAGTTGTCGAAGTAGCTTGATACAAATCGTTATAGAACATATATGGGGGTCCTGTATAGTCTTTCAAGCACATGCAGTAGAGCTAGTGTGTTTCTATGGCGCGCATATTCCATACTTTGGCAAAATATCATGTGAAATATCCAATCGATATGCTTGAAGAGCATCGTTAAATGATTTCCAATCTGACGCTAAAAAAGCATCTGAATATTCAAACTCATCACCTGAATCGCTAGTGTTTAATTGTCCTATTGAGTCGTGCATCCATGAACCACTATCTTTGGTATATAGGAAACCTTTTCAGCGTCGAATGAGAACTTGTCAGCGGTAATTACCTCAATCCAAATTTGATGCTGCTCTTCGCCTTTATCTGCTCGTATACTATTGAATAACACCTGCCTCTGTAGGTTCTATGCCGCAGACGTTGGCGATATCTGAAGTATGCTTATTTGCAATATGGCATGGCATCGCGCGAGACATGTGATTAGTCGCTTCAAAGAATATCTCTCGGTTATTTCGATCGACTTTAACTTGGTTGCCGTTGGTGTAAATCCAAGAAATATAGGGTCTTTCTGGGTGACTCAATGCACCACCATGGTCTAGAGGAAAAGCGAGGCTAACAAAAAAAGTGGCTAATTTATCAAAAAACCTTTGTCTAGAGAAGTGTCATCGCTGTTTAAATCAGTGACTTCATTTATTGCATGGTTTACGCCTGCGAAGCTTCGGTGAGCAAATGCATCAGCGTATACATGCATACTAATTCCCAGACGGTTCAAGCCGTAAGGTTTGTTTTTTTTAATAGACAAGTCCAACATAGCTCTAGCTATATGATTATGTGGTTTACAAATGAGTTTATTTATAAAAGTACCTTTTGTTTTTCCCCGGCTTCTAGGCTTCCATTGCCCGGTAGAAAATGATGAGGTATACATACGCGATAACTGGCTAATTCATCTGAATTTATATAATTGAGCATTTTATGTGCTGAGGATATTCTGCTGTACATTGCACCGTTAGTGTACTTTATTTTGCCAGAATTTGTTGCATCATCCACCTAATGTGCGCTGTAAGCTATTATATTGTGGTCTGATGCTGTGAAACCAGCGAAGCGAGCGGCAATATAAGTTAACGCATGATATCCATCTATCTGCATTGGGATTTCCTTTTACTCGTATTCTAGAGTTTCAACAAAGCAGTAACAAAAATGAACAATACCGCCAGTGTATTCTAAAAGCTTACTTAGGGGTTATAAGTTATAGGTTAATAAAAATATTAAATTGATGCGCAGCGAAAGCTACCCCTAAACAATCACTTCGTAGCAGATGAGATTATAAGGAGGCGGCATAGGATGATCATATTATACCCTTCAATGGGTATGAACAGTGGGGGTATCCTAGTATTGGATACTGCTTGTCCTCTTTTAAAAAGAATGCTGGTAACAGCAACGTTAAGCTGTAAACTTTTGCTAGGAAATTTTCGGGTGTGGCCGATCGTAGCGAGAAAAAGTAGATTTGAGACAGGTTCTTGGTCTTATGAGGCTAATAGTGAGCTATTTAACGAGAAAGAGCTGGGAATATGGTCAATTTTTGATTTTTCGCCGTAGATTAGCGTTAACTTCGGGCAGGCTCTTAGAGAATTAGCATCATCATTGGAATCACTGTGAACCCTAAAAAATTACAAAGCTTGAATGCCAGACAAACTGTCGATGCCATTGTCGTTGGTACCGGTCCTGGTGGAGCCTCTGTGGCTAAAACATTAACAGCACAAGGACAGTCAGTGATCATGCTTGAGTGGGGTGATGCAGCCCCGCTAAGTGGTGAATTGTTACAGATGGCCGGAATTGCAGCTGTGCCGGGCAAAGGCGCTTTTATGCATTCGGATCTATCATTGGTGATTCGAGGTATTACTGCAGGTGGCAGTTCGGTGATTAATTTTGCGACTATGATGGCTCCGCCTCTGGCGATGTTCGATCAATATGGCATTGATCTTCGCAGTAATATGGCCGAGTTGCGCAAACAGGTGCCCGTCAACCAACTGCCAGATTATCTTGTCGGTCCGCTGGCGGCGCGTATTCATGAAGGTGCACGCTCTATTGGGCTAGACTGGCAAAAACTTGAAAAGTTTATTCATATAGATAAATGCCGTGCTGGATGTCATCGCTGTTCATATGGCTGTCCCTACAACGCTAAATGGACTGCCCGCGAGTTTATTGATGCGGCTGTCAGCGAGGGTGGAACAATGTTCACCGGCGCCAAAGTTGGGCGTGTTCTACACCAAGACGGCCGAGTGCAGGGGGTTGAATATAAAAAAGAGGGTGTTAACCACAAATTATATGCCGACAAGATTATTTTGGCTGCTGGTGGTATTGGTTCGCCCCGTATTCTGCAAAATTCAGGTTTTGAAAGGGCTGGACGAGATTATTTTGTTGATCCGGTGATTGTTGTGATGGGTGCTGTGGATGATTTGAAAAGTGACAGTACAGGTAAAGAAGCGCCCATGGCGGCGGGTTTACATTTACCACAACAAGGGATTACGCTGTCTGATCTAACCTTGCCTCGGCCGATGTATCAAGCGTTTGCTACTCAGGTAGGGCGTGTGGACAGGTTATTGGTACATCAAAAAACTCTCAGTGTGATGGTCAAAATAAAAGATGATTTAGGCGGGAATATCGGACCTAAATGGATCAACAAGTCACTCAGCAGTGATGATCGCGCCCGTCTGGATGCCGGCACTGCGATGGCCAAAGACGTTCTCGTGGCAACCGGTGCAAGAAAAATCTTTCAATCACATCACTTTGCCGCTCATCCAGGTGCAGGTGCCAAGATTGGCGATTTGGTTGACGAGAACCTGCAAACGGATGTACAGGGTCTCTATGTTTGTGATGCTTCGGTGATACCAGAGCCCTGGGGTATAGCGCCAAGCTTTACGTTGATGTGTCTCGGGCATCGACTGGGAAAACATTTGACTGTGTAGTTCAGCGATTGATTGCCGTTATTTGAGGCTCTTTTGAGCTTTAAATAGGCCATTTCGAATGCTCTGTCGCTCTTTATATTCTGCACAACAGCGTCGAACCTAAAGTTGGCAGTCCAATCATGAAAGTTTAAACAAGCTCTTGATGCACTAGAGAACTAGATAAATGTATCATCACCAATAAGGTGACCGCGAAGTTTCCTGAGTTCTATTGTATACCAATATATTGGACAGCTTTTTCGCGCCTATCGAGCGACTCCTTTCGTTTGCCAGTCCAGTCGCTGGCTTTTTATTGCAAAGGTCTCTATGCGTATTTAAAACGCGAAGTTAACTACGCGGCAGTTGGATTCTGTCCCTCGTTAAGCTGTAATCAGCACCCGACATGCGCGCAATCGCATCCAGCTTATCGCTGTCGATTTTGCCATTAAATACAGCGTCGTCGTCAACATGCACCGCTACAACATCACCTAATATCAAGTGCCCAGACAGCGCCTGATCTCCAAGATCAATGACTTGATTCAATTTACATTCAAAACTCACCACTGCATCCGCAACGCGTGGTGGCTTAACAAAATACGATTCGGCTTTTTTAATACCTGCATATTCAAATTCATCCGTATTATGAGGTAATTCATGGCAGCATTTGTTCATAACGTCTAGATGTGATGCACTCACGGTGTTGATCACAAATTCCCCTTGCTCACGAATATTCCTTAGCGTGTCTTTGGCCTTGCCCCCTTGGTTATACATTGGATTAAAGCAAACAATCGGTGGATTGGCACTGGCCACCGTAAAAAATGAAAAGGGGGCTAAATTTACTTCCCCATTGTTAGAAATACTAGAAACCCAAGCGATTGGACGCGGTAATATACCGCCAATGAGGAGTTTGTAATTTTCTTGAGGGGTTAACTTGTTAGTTTCAAAGCGCATCAGTAGTCCTTTCTATATAATATTTTCAACATCATAGCAATTCAACCATGACAAGACGAGCCGGGCCTCTCCCAAAAAAATATTAGCTTTCTGCACGGACGAAGTGAACAGCCCCTGAGTCGGTTAGCAATGGGTCAGTGCTCGATTTTTTTAGATTTATTAAATACCTTGAAAATAAGTTTTAGCACCAGTTTAGCCGCTGATCTGGGCCAAAGCGAAAAGTTGCTCAGTGGCCACTTTTATATCAATTTATAACCGCGTATGCTGGCATCTTTAAGACATCAGCATTACCCTTATCGTCGCAGTAGCATTTTATAGTACTTTGAAGCTAACCTGGCAGTCGCGTCTAAGTTGAATGTATCTCAAACCTGATTCAGTAACTTCAAAGTGGATATAGAGTGCATGATATTGGTTTTACAGTGGAATTGAGAAATTTTAGCTTCAGCCAGAATCAAGAGCTGGTCTTCGATGCTGCAGTGAAGTCACTGATGCAGGTAAAAGGTTACACAGTGACGTTTTGTGTGAAACGAATGCTAGCTATCAATGCGTTAGTCACTAAATTTAATTAGGAAAAATTGAGTATGTCAGATAAAGAAACTGCATTAGAACTGTTTAAAATGGCAGATGAATTTATTAATGTAGCCAACCGGTTGGTTGAAAAGGAAAATATAGAAATCGGTGAAGTTGGGGCTGCATTGCGCTATGCTGCTGCACGTTTTAATGCTCATGAAGCGGCTTACAAGGCGAAAGATTTGGCCGCGGAACGCAGTGATGCACTGGCGTGGTTCTCAAGTCAATATAACGAGATGTTGGAGGAGAATTTAGATCAACATATCAAATATTTTGAGGATAAAAAGGCCTCAGATCCTAAGCATTAACAGACTAACTTAGGTGTCGCTCAAAGGTTTTACGACTCTTTAGGCGTCATTTTAAAAACATTGAGTGAGCGACTTCTTCTTCCCAAACACAACAATAAAAAAGACCTTTACGCTAAGTAATAGTGCAAAGGTCTTGCAGAGTATTAAATCAAATATCTTTCACTAGTCGAAGTGCATCGAATATAGCGGCGTGGGTATTGCGTGCTGAAATCGCATCGCCGATGCGAAATAATTTAAATGCTCCTCTATTATTGCGTGCAATAGTTTGTGGCTTACCTTCTATCAGTGCATCGTGGCATAGCTCACCTAAATTTGTAGACAGAGGTTTTAGCTCAAAATAAAGGTCATCTAAGGGCGTAATGCCATGGTTAATAATAACCTGATCAACTTCACGTATTTGCGTAACTCCACCGTAGTCGCTGCCAATTATAGCGTTAAAGTGGCTGCCATTCTTTTCTACCGATTGCAGTCGATAAGTCACAGTGAAGGTCGTATCAAGAGACTGAAGGCTGCGCATATAAGGCACTAAGTTCATTGCCATGACCTCTGGAGCGAAGGAGCGGTCAGGGGTCATTATTTCAACTTTGGCGCCAGTCTTTGCTATGATTTCAGCTGCCTGTAGTCCCGAGTGATCACCCGCATCGTCAAAAATCAATACATTTTTAGCCGGTTTTATGTCACCAGAGATAATGTCCCATGCAGAAATGACGTGTTCATTACCTTTGCTCAATACCTGGGTATGTGGGTATCCTCCGGTCGCGATAATGATCACGTCAGGGGTCTCTGCTGTCACGGTTTCCGACTCTGCCCAAGTATTAAAGTGGATTCTCACCCCCAAGCGCTCACACTGCGCCATCCGCCAGTCAATAATAGAGATCATTTCGTGGCGGCGCTTACTTTGTGAGGCTAGTCGCACTTGCCCCCCAGGTTCAGCAGCGGCTTCATACACTACCACTTCATGACCGCGCTCGCCCGCGACCCGAGCGGCTTCAAGTCCGCCTGGGCCGGCACCTCCGATTACTATTTTTTTCCGCCACTCTGCTTTGGGGATTTCATGGGGCATCGTTTCTTCACGACCTGTAGCCGCATTATGGATACAATAAGCCGCCCCCCCTTGGTAAATACGATCTAAGCAGTAATTAGCACCCACGCAAGGGCGAATTTCATCTTCACGTTTTTCTATGATCTTACGCACAATGTGTGGATCCGCCATATGTGCACGAGTCATCCCTACAAGGTCTACTTTGCCAGAGGCTATTGCATAGCGTGCTGTGGCTACATCCGAAATTTTAGCGGCATGAAAAACCGGCATGTTAGTTGCTTCACGAATGTCTCCTGCAAAATCTAAGTGGGGGCTATTGGGCATTCCCTGAATAGGTATCACATCAGTTAAACCTGCATCAGTGTCGATATGACCGCGAATCACATTTAAAAAATCGACCATACCACTCTCTTTTAAACGCTGAGAAATAGCTAAACCGTCTTGCTTATCCAGCCCTCTATCCATTAATTCATCAGCTGTGTAGCGCATACCAATGATGAAATCCGGGCCAACACGCCGGCGCATTTCAGTGAGAACATCAAAGGTAAAACGCAGGCGGTTATCGATCGATCCGCCATATGGCCCCTCCAGTTCATTCGTCAGTGGTGACCAGAATTGATCCATAAGGTGGCCATAGGCCTGCAGTTCAATACCGTCCATCCCTGCCGCTTTCATGCGCTCCGCTGCATCGGCATAATCCAAGATAATACGATCTATATCCCAGTCCTCTATCTTTTTGGGAAAGGCTTTGTGTGAGGCTTCACGATGATGAGAAGGGGATACAACGGGTAACCAATGAGCTTTATCCCAGCGGGTACGGCGTCCAAGATGAGTCAACTGGATCATAATGGCCGCCCCTTGTTCATGGACAGCATCGGTTAAATCTTTCATCCAAGGAACGACTTCATCTTTGTAGACTAATAAATTATTAAACACGGGTGGGCTGTCTTTTGATACCGCAGCAGATCCCGCTGTCATGGTCATTGCAACCCCTCCTTTGGCGCGTTCCACATGATAGGCCCGATAACGGGATTTAGGCATGCCCTCCTCTGGATAGGCCGGTTCATGAGAGGTCATAATAATGCGGTTGCGCAGTGTGAGATGCTTAAGTCTATAAGGTTGTAATAATGGGTCATTATGCATGTTCACACTCCGTATCAGATTATCATCTGTGCTGAGATTGTTGTTGGCTAGATCCTAAATAAAATGTACATTAGTGTCAATATAAAAAACAGTAATGTATACTGTGTTACTTGGTTATATTTTGACATCTTTGAGCTGTGTAGCGAGCGAAGGTAAAACCACCAAAAACCGAGTTTATCTTCATAAATGAGGATTTTTAGTTTGTTTTTAATACCGTAATATTCAGGGTCGTATAGAGTGCAAGGTCTGACTTTATACGCAGCACCGCTGTATAATGACAATGCACATAAAGCAAAGGGTGTCATGAAAAAAAAAGCGAATAATGACAATGGCTGGCGCGGATCACCGGCTTTGTGGTTTGAGGCGGCGATAGAGATTCTTCTTGAATCAGGGATCGAATCAGTAAAAATATCTTCACTGGCGAAGAAACTGAATTTATCGAGAACCAGTTTTTATTGGTTTTTTGCCAATAGGCAAGAATTACTCAGTGCACTGCTTGCTGCATGGAAGGAGAAGAACACTGGCAGTATTGTGCAGCGCTCACAAGCTTATGCCGATTCATTAGCTGAAGCGGCCTTAAACATCTTCGATTGTTGGATAGATGAGAGTTTATTTGATTCAAAACTAGAATTCGCAATTCGCAGCTGGTCATTGCAATCAGCAAGTATAGAACAGGCGGTTAAACACGCAGATGAAATACGCTTGCAGGCTTTAGTTAAAATGTTTAAATGTTATGGTTTCAACGATATAGAGGCAGATGTTCACTCGAGAACGATCTATCTGGTGCAGATTGGTTATATCACAATGCAAACGCAAGAGTCTTTAAGTGAGCGTATGGTTAGGGTCCCTGAATATATAAAAACCTTTACGGGCCAATTACCAGAACCGCACCAGCTAGAACGATTTTTTCATCGTCATCATTACCATGCTATCAGCATCGATGATCTCGCAGCCTCTAGGACTTAAGCTAATCTATTGCGAAAAATCAGAATTTGGCCATAATTCCAGTTCTTCCGCCTTTAATAGCAGGTTATTAGCCTCAAAAGTCCAAAAATCTGTCTTAAATCGCCTTGGGCTCACTGTGCTTAGCCAAGCCCGACAAAATCCTAGAATAGAGACTAACGAGTGAGCCTTAACTGCGCATGTGATTGCTTTAAAAGAGTTTCATTTGAATCATCATACAACTCAATTATCGCTTTTGTTTTGGATTATATTAGATCTGCAGTAAATGCCAATTTGCCGCTTGTTATTAACCTTAAACCATTGGAATCAATGGTATGAAATATACTCTGCTCTGCATGTTTAGCTTAGTCTTGGCTATTAGCACAATCCCAATTGTCTGGGCGGCCAACGGTCAGCTCAAAATAACCACTAAGCCCAGTGGCGCCAACCTTTATATCAATGGCAAGCTCATAGGAAATAGCGCTGCGCACAAAAGTCAAACCTTTACGATTGAGTTGCGCGCAGGACAGTATGAAATTGAGGCCATCAAAGAGACAGAAGGGGCAATGCAGTGGTACGGCCAGACCAGCGAAATCATTGTAAAAGAAGGACTCTCACAGAGTCTGTCTTTAAATTTAAAGCCTCGCGCCGCCGCTGGTTTTAAGGCCGTATTGGCGATGAAATATCCGAGTGTATTACCAATTCCCAAGATGGTTAACATCCCAGCAGGTCAATTTAAAATGGGCTGTGCATCTGGGAAAAACTGTAATAAAGATGAGAAGCCTTTGCACAGTGTCTCGATAACAGCTTTTGCTATGAGCGCTACCGAAGTGACCTTTGAGCAGTGGGATGCCTGCGTAGAGGAGGGTGGTTGCAATCATAATCCTGAAGACCAAGGTTGGGGGCGGGGCAGTCGGCCGGTAATCAACCTAAGTTTTGATGATGTTCAAGAGTATCTACATTGGTTAAACGCCAAAGGTAAGGGAACGTTTCAATTACCTTCTGAGGATCAGTGGGAATATGCCGCACGGGCGGGCAGCACATCACAATACAGTTGGGGCAATAGTGTGGGCGAGAACAATGCTAATTGTGATGGATGTGGTAGTCAGTGGGATCATCAACAGACGGCCCCTGTCGGATCTTTTAAAGCCAATCACTTTGGCCTTTATGATATGCACGGTAATGTCAGAGAATGGGTGCAAGATTGTTGGCATAGCTCTTACAATGGCGCCGCTAATCATAGTGATAATGCCTGTACTAGTAGTGTTTTGCGCGGGGGGGCTTGGTACTTCAAGCCTAAGAGCATGCGTGCAGCTTATCGCAGTTACATATCCCGCGAATATCGCAGCTTTAGTATCGGCTTTCGCTTGTCTAGCTCTGCTGAAAAGCAGTCTGAGTAAACGACGGTTTTGCGTCGCAGCATCGATCAGCGGGGCTTATGGCGATTGTTGCAGGTTGGTGAAAAGCTGGACGCAGACGAAATCAATCGGCAAACTACGAATATATCTTGTTGCATTTCAGCTGAGTTAGCTTGCAGCTATAAACTGTGTGTTGTTTTTTTACTTTTTTTGACGATTGAATCATCCCTGCACAGGAAAAAATGCTTAATCTATTGCGTTGAAATATTAAAAATTCAGTAAACCTGGATATCTTTAACAGTATAAAATTGTAAAAACTTAGTTACAGGCGCTCTGGTGGTGCGGCAAAACTCTTCACAAAAAGCGTACTGTTGACCAGCGGGGGTGGGAATTATATAAACCACATGGCTTATTTCAGCGCAGAGCTGACCACCGGCTTAGTTTTTTTCAAATAGACCTATTCATTGCCATTTCTTCAGGAGAAATGCGCATCGATATGGTCATTTTTTGCCGAGGTTTTAAATACTTAATACCGGTATTGGCAACCCCATTATTGGCCATGTTGATAGCATCAGTACAGTGGGTAACAGGCTCTACGCAAAAGAAATTTTTATCTTTGGGACTGAATAACACAACAAACTGACAGGTTTTTGACGAGGAAATACGTGCTTTAGCGCGCCATTCAGGCCAATACAAGGTTGTATGACCGGCATAACCTGTAAAAACATTATCTAAATGACTGCCTTTTACTAACAGGCCCTTCGAGTCATCGAGGTCCTTGGCTGAGTCCACCAGTTCAGTGGGCATATTTTCTTCATCCACCGCCCACATTTTATTAACAGAACAAGTCACGAAGGCCCTGTCGGTCAAGCTAAAATAGGGATGTAATCCAAGACCAGCGGGCATTGGGGTGTCTGAGTGATTGGTTAGAGAAAGCTCAATGGTCAGGCTGTTATTCTCAAGTGTAAACAGCTGCTGCGCCACATAGCTAAAGGGCCATGCATCTGCTTGATGTTGGTACTCCAACCTTAAGCTAGTGTTTGTCTGATCTAATACGTCCCAAGGTGCTTGCCAACCATGACCGTGAATACTATGTTTTTCTGGTAGGTGATTGAGTGGTAATGTTACCTTAATCTCTCCAGATATAAACTGACCTTGTCTAATTCGATTAGAGAAGGGCACTAAAGGGAAACAACTAGTTTCACGCACTGATTTTGCGGCGCTACCATCTCTTAATATAGGTAAAAAGTTATCACCTATTTTGGCATCATAACTTAGAATAGCAGCGCCTAATAAAGGCGAGATATAGACTTTGGCGGTTGCATTAGCTAAGCAAATAGAGGTCATAGGGGATTAAACACTGACAAAAAGATAATAAACATTTAGAGGCCTCAGCATAACTATTAGATTTTTAAAATCGGTCATTAAAAATAAGCTTAAAGTGCTGATTTGCTAGAGTAAACTCCGCTTTTTAGCTTGTTTTTGCCTAATCTTTATTTTTTGATAACGTTATACAGGGATCTTATTTAATCATTAACTTATTGTCACTGCTAGGACCCTGTCGGACTTAACGCTAATCTACTGCATAAAATCAGGATTTGGCGATATTCCCAGCTCTTTCTCGTTTAATAGCCCGCTATTGGTCTGGAAAGACCCAGAAATCTGTCCCAAATCTACTTTTTTCACTACGATCGGCCAATTTCGACAAGCCCCTATTGCAACACATGGCTATCAGATAATTATTAAACTGATATTTGACGGTGATATACGATCAAATCAAATGTTTTCTGTGCCGTCAATAGATCACTCAAGGGCGTCCATTTGAAACAGTTCTCACAGTTAATTACTCTGGCATCTTAAGCGCAAGATTCGGGTCGATTAGCAGCTGCAGTAACAGTTACACTGTTATCCGTTGCAAGTGATTACTATTAGGATCAAAAAATTTAAAAACAGGCTCAATATGGTATCTTTAAATTTTATAATCAGTGCTTTCAACAAGCTAGATGACTCAGGAAAAATCCAATAGCGAAGGGCTAATTATGCATCAAAACCCAAAACAGTATGCGCGAATAGCCAAATCTATTGGCTATATAAAAGCACATTTTAAAGAACAGCCCTCATTAAATCAGCTAGCTGAAAATGCTAATTTAAGTCCTTTTCATTTTCAGCGGATGTTCACTGACTGGGCGGGGGTAAGTCCTAAACAATTTATGCAGTTTATCAGCCTTGAGTACGCGAAAAACTTGTTGGCAGAGCAGCAATTAAACTTATTGGACACCGCCTACGAAACCGGATTGTCAGGGACCAGTAGGTTACATGACTTATTTATTAAGATTGAAGGTATGACCCCCGCAGAATATAAAAATGCGGGTATAAACCTACTGATTAATTACAGCGTTAAAGCCACACCATTTGGCAATATACTGATAGCTTCTACAGCAAAAGGTGTCTGCCATATACAGTTCTTCGACTGCCAGGGCGAGGCAGAAAAGGCGTTGATGAGTAGCTTCCCCAAGGCGCTCTTTAAACAGCAGATAGACAGTTTGCAACAGGCAGTGCTAATGTTTTTTGACCGCGACTGGTTCGAGGCTGTAGTGCCTGGCAAGCAAGTGAAATTGCACTTAAAAGGCTCTGCTTTTCAGTTAAAAGTGTGGCAGGCTCTACTAAAAATTCCGCTGGGAGACATATCGACCTATGGATCTATTGCCAAAGTCATTGGAAATCCTAAAGCGTCGAGAGCGGTAGGTACTGCGATAGGTGCAAATCCGATAGCTTTTATCATACCTTGTCATCGAGTGATTCAGGCTTCAGGTGTGATCGGCGGCTACCGATGGGGAGAAACGAGAAAATCGGCAATACTCGGTTGGGAGGGCGCTAAACTGAGTGTCGCAAACACGCGCCAGGGCTAACAAAAAGTATCTGTTGTTAGCCCTGGCTATAAGCCTCTCTGATTTAACGCTAATAGACTGCTAAAAATCATAATTTGGCCTTATTCGCAGCTCTTTGTTGTTCAATAGCAGGCTATTCGCCTGAAAAACCAAGAAATCAGTCTCAAATCAATTTTTTCTAGCTACGATCGGCCAAGTCCAAGAAACGCCTAGGTTTAGGTCTGCGCTATTAAAACCTTTAGCAACTTAAATCTAGTCCCTGTTGCCAAAAGGCGATTTCCATGCGAGTCGCGGTAGTGAAATGCTTTTGCAAGCGCTGGCCACGCGCTGATTTGATATCAATGTCGCTAATAAGCTGATCAAAAAAAGCAGTAGTCGCGTAAGCCCCTTTCTGGAACTCCTCCCCTGTGTACATATCAATCCAGTTTTGATACGGATTAGTATCAGCAGTGGCTAGTTTGTCCTTTGAAAAAAATTCTGTTGTTAACCATTGACCCACGTGGGCGTAACCTAAGGCACAAGGCACGAGTGCAGCGTATAAGTCAGCCAGATCACCTTGTGAGCCAGCATCTATTAAGTAGCGTGTATAGGCAATAGTCGCAACCCCTTCAGGAAGAGCGAGAATGTCGGCTTCAGCAAGGCCCCAAGACTTGCAATAACCTAAGTGCAACGTTATTTCAGCTTCAACCAATGCCGTTAAAGACGGCATACTTGCCCGCATTTGTGCTGGATTTTCACTTTTAAACACCGCCAGTGCAAAGGCGCGCGCATAATGTATGAGGTACATATAGTCTTGTTGCAAATAGTGTTGAAAGCTCGCTTTCGCTAAATTGCCTTCACCTAATTGTCTTACAAAAGGATGTTGAACGTAGTTATCCCATTGTTGTTGGCATCCGTCGATCAATTGTTGGTGATTCATAAAAAAGTCCTAAACAGACGTAATCTTAGCTTGAAAATGATTTGCAGACCCAAGGCATTAATACGCTGGGCTGGATAAGGGCGTATTTAAAATGGCTAATGTTTAGTTCAATATATAACTAGCGACATCTGGTTTTTGCGCAATGACGCCGGTATCGACTAAAAATTGTGCGTAGTTGTCATAGCGCGCTTTATCAGCAATACTTGGGCGCAGCGCCAATCTAACTAAAGTATCTCTCCAGGCTAGGCGGTTCAGTTCTGTATCCAGTTTCTTGCCGTCTCCATAGCTCTTAAACAACAACCATGCTTGATCAGGATGGTTTATGGTGTATTGAGTTGCCAGCTCGAGGGCGCTGTTAAACTTCTTTACTAAGGCTTTATCTAAAGTCTGACTATTAGCTACCACGATGAGCTCATCATATGAGGGAACTCCTTCTTCTTCTAAGTAGAAACCTTTACCTTGATAACCTTCCATTTTTAACTGGTGCATTTCAAAATTGCGATAGGCACCATAAATAGCATCAACTTTACCCGCCGCGAGCGATGCGGAAAGAGCCCAGCCAACGTTGACCAGTTCAACGTCATCAATACTGATTCCATTGTGCTTTAGCATAGTGCCGATAGTGGCATTGACTAATCCGCCATCAAAGGCAAAACCAATTTTTTTACCTTTTAGATCCGCCATGCTGTCGTAGCCTTTATCGGCAAGCACCATAACAGTATTAAGTGGTGTGGCGATTAGCGTAGACACTCTGATCAAAGGTAGCTGTTCAACAACATCTCTAATCAACTGCGGTTGATAAGTGACTGCTAAATCGAATTTCCCGGCGGCCACAAGCTTAGGTGGCATGCTCGGATCCGCCGGTTCTAGAATCTCAACATCTAGACCTTGTGCTTTAAATAGTCCTTGTTGCTTGGCGACAATGATAGCCGCGTGATCTGGATTGACGAACCAATCGAGCATTAGTGTCACTTTTTGGGCCAATACATTTTGGCTTAACAAGGTAATGGCCATAGCGGCTATTAATTTTTTCATGTTAACTCTCATAGGTTAATGGCCCTTTTGTTCGAGGTGCCAGGGGATTAGACGTTTAAGAAGGAAATCGGTTAGGTAATACAAGCTGATAGAAAACAGCGCGAGAATAAACAGTGCGGCAAACATGTCTGCTATTTGCATGCGCGCATTTGATTGCAGCATTAAATAGCCAAGGCCTGCAGAAGAGCCTACCCACTCGCCAATCACCGCGCCAATTGGAGCCACGACCGCGGCGACTCTTATACCTGATGCCAGTGTTGGTAGTGCCGCCGGGAGTCTAATATGCCAAAGCTGTCGCCATTTATTGGCCCCCATAGTATGGGCTAAATCTAAATAGCCGATAGGGGTATGACGAAGACCATCAAAACAGGTGGTGGTAATAGGGAAAAATATAATCAGTGCCGCCATAACTACTTTTGAGGTCATGCCATAGCCAAACCACAGCATTAGCACAGGTGCCAGTGCAAACACGGGAATCGCTTGGCTTGTAATCAACACGGGTAATAGCCAGGCTCTCAGAGGTTTAAACAGCAGCATTTGCAAGGCAAATAGCAGGCCCATAGAGACGCCTAATATTAAGCCTAATACAATTTCACTGATGGTTACTAAACTGTGTTCAAACAAGAGTTGATAGTTCGCGATTAACTTTTCAAAGACCAGCATCGGCGAGGGTAAAATGAAAGGCGGCATTTCAAAGTATACGACAATCCCCTGCCAGAAAAGCAACAGAACGGTAGATGTCACTATTAAGCGCCACAACTGAATTAAGGGTAGGCTAGAGAGTGGCGATTTAAGCATGTTGAACCCTGAGTTGATCGAGTATTTTCTGTTGATATTCACCCAGTTCTGCATTTACTGCTCGCGGTGTTGCGCTGCGTGGAAGTGGAAAGTTAATCAGTTTGTTTTGATCATCAAAGATGAATAATTGATCACTTAAACGCAGTGCCTCTTGAGGATCGTGGGTAATCAGCAACACTGTGCGGTCCTCTAAAACCACAGAGGATAAATCTTGTAATTTATAACGATTGACGGCGTCCAGGGATGAAAAAGGCTCGTCCATCAGCACCACAGGAGTGTCTTGCATTAAGGTACGCGCTAATGCCACTCTTTGACGCATGCCCCCAGATAATTGCTCTGGCAGAGCATCCGCAATACTGCAGAGGTCAAGTTGGCGCAATAAGTCCAGTGCGGCCTCGCGCCCTGAATGGCTGATTTTTCCTTTTAACAATCGCTCCTTTAAGCAGATATTGTCAACCACGTTGAGCCAAGGTAATAATAGATCTTGTTGTGCCATATAGGCAAAGCGCTGGTTTAAAGGTTGATCGTCACTGCAGCGAATATCCGCAAACTGACTGTGCTCAATGTCTATCAAACCGGCAATTAATCTCAGCAAACTGGTTTTTCCACAGCCACTAGGTCCCAGTAGACAGGTCACACTGCCAGCGGGCAGCGTCAAGTTTAAATTTTCAAAGGTGGCGGCAACTGCCTTTTTATAGGTCAGTGAGGCAGAGAGTATGTGCAGGCAGATACTCATTTTTTATCTGCTGTAACACAAGGCGTTGAGAGCGGATTATAAAAGTGGTGCACAGGTCCTGACCCCGCGCCAATATGCAGTTGATCAGCGTGGGCGATCGCTTCGCTGATATAGTCCTTGGCGTTCCCTATCGCTTCAGTTAACGGCTGGCCCCGCGCTAAAAAGGAGGCGATTGCGGAAGATAAAGTACAGCCGGTACCATGGGTGTTTTTGGTGGCAGTACGCGGCGCCGTATAACTTTTTTGTTGCCTTGGGCTCAACCAAAAATCAGTACTGTGATGGCCCGTTTGGTGGCCGCCTTTGAGTAGTACTGACTGACAGCCTAAGCCAAGTAGTTGTTGACACAGGTCGGCTATCTGTCGGTCATTTAAAGGACTAGTTAAGGGCGGCATTTGGAGCAGAGCAAGTGCTTCAGGGATATTAGGAGTGACCACCGTAGCGAGTGGGAAAAGTTCGTTGATAAGGGTTGAAATAGCCGTTTTTTCTAAGAGCAAATCGCCACTTGTCGCCACCATAACGGGGTCTAGTACGAGTTGTTTAGTGGGATATTTATTGAGCGCTCGGGCCACTGTGGAGATAGTGGCAGCATCGGCTAGCATGCCTATTTTGACAACGTCTATTGGAATGTCAGTAAAGACAGCATCCAGTTGCGCAGTGATAAAATCTTGATCGATACCTAATACAGCGCTGACGCCTGTGGTATTTTGCGCAGTCAGCGCTGTGATAACTGAGCAAGCGTAGCTGCCAGTGGCTGAAATTGCTTTAATATCAGCCTGAATGCCAGCTCCACCGCCGCTGTCAGATCCAGCAATCGTCAGTACTATAGGTGTATTAATGGCTGGGGCACTAGCAAAAAGAGACGCATCTAATGACTCTAAGTTATCCACGGAATCTCCTGTGTGGCGTGGATAACTTGCAGCACTTATGCTGTAATTCAAGTTAGTTCCCTACGCCAATATAAGTTGGATCAGGTTCAGCGGGTCCAGTATTAAATACTATCTCAGCCCCAATAATAGGGCTCCCCGACTAACGAGGGATATCATAGACGGGTTGAGGTCTAGATGCAATTTAATATCCTAGATCTATATAATCAAAAAAATTACTTTTTTTGGATTGATCAAGATATTGTGGCAGATGTCTATATAATTATGCCTGCTCAAGCGAGATAGCATCTATGTGCGCAGCGCTGTGAATGTCCAAAACAGATAGACTACGCGATCTCAACAAACGGCCTTTGAAACGCCAACATCAAAAACCATATGGTTACAGAGACACTCGAGATTAAGGCATAGCTATAGTTGCTCTGGCGATGGGACATTTATCAACAAAGAGCACAGATAGTCTTGTACGGTCAAGAGGGGACTTCGTTCACTAATGCTTTCACCTAGCCCAAACTTAATTATTATAGTGCCCAAATAAGGAGCGAGTATTTTTTTTACTAGCACTAAGCCGAGTCCATTGGTTTCAAGTTCATCTTTAGATGTATGGATCTGAAAGCGTTCGAATATTTTATCGTGCAAGTCACAGAGGATGGCAGGGCCAATATCACTGATAGATAACTCATACGAGTTAACAGTCGATATACAATTAATTTTAATTGGCCCAGTTTCGAGATGATAATGTCTAATTGCATTTGAATCAGCTGATTAAAAACCAGAGTCAATGACTCTATTAGGCCGTATGACGTTACAATCATCGACATGGAGGCTAAATTTTGTAGATTTAAAAGACGAATAGATTGATTGATCACTACCTTAGGCGCAACGCTTGGGGAGAGTGCTGAAAACTTTAAATTCTTGAATAGTCGCCCAAATCTATTAAGAGGTTATGCAATCTTTGTATATTGCCACTGACCATTTTGAAATATCTAGGCGTATCTTTAGTCTATCCATTTTGAGTGTCTTCTTCAATCCAGAACACTATGGTCTTAATCGCATTCAGTGGAGATTTTAAATCATGGCTTGCCAAGTGACAAAACTCATTTAAATTATCAGCAATCTCTTTACGTGATAGTTGCAAAATTGATTTTTGGTAGTCACTGAGTTTCTTTAACGTTTAACTGATGACACGCAGTGTGCCTATAACGTCTCTGTGAGGCATTATCAGAGGTGAACCAATTAAATGCCCCATTGGTTCACTGCTAATTAAATTCTGTTGTTGTTTAAAGCGGTGATCCTGATTCAAATCACAAATTTCATACAGGCCTATTTGTTTTAAAGTTGAGTCAACAGCCGCTGAAAAAACATTACTGAGTGCAATGTTTGATTCGAGACTCGATATGTTCCAATGCCTGTTTGTTTAAACTGTTCAGGCTTATTTTGGGAAAAAACTATCAGTAGATTTTAGACTAAGCGTGTTAATGTGATTGAAACTGGCTTCAAGTGTACTTGCAAGATGTGATATTAGCTCATCAGAAAACACTCAACTACCTGTTTTTTATTATAAACTCAAATATTAGTATTACATTTAATAGTTAAAATTAGACAAACGATTGATCAGGATCAATTATTGGGAATAAAAAATATATTTTACTGTACTGAGCATTAGTATTAGTATTTCTGAGTTAAGCTTTATATTAATGTTAGTTTAATCTATATGTTAGAGTGATTTTTGCTGGCTGTTAATTAGGGGCATACGATTAAGCCCCTAAATTTTTCCTGTGCCAAACTAAGCTGTCAAATATACTCGATGAAAGGTGAGTAGTTGATCTGTTAGGCTGACTTCCTATAATGACCTTATCAGGGCGTGCAAGATAATGCGTGCTTTTGGCTAATACCACATTACCAGAGCGCTTGTAATTAATGCCCCACTCAAAACCGCCTGATATACTATGGCGTTCTGGCGACCTTCGTTGTTTCTTTCATATTAAGCGTAGAAAATTTTACCAGGATTCATTATGTTCTTAGGATCCAGCGCTTGTTTTATGGCGAACATGTACTTAAGGCCAGCGCCGTGTTCTGCAAACATATATTTTGCTTTGCCAATGCCGATGCCATGCTCTCCAGTACAAGTCCCCTCATAATAGAGTGCCCGAGCCGCGAGTCGGTCTAAGAAATGCTGTACTGTTTCACAGTCTTTTTCCCTGTTCTCATCGAAACTGAGCAAGACGTGAAAATTACCATCTCCAGCATGTCCGACAATAGGTCCGATGAGCCCGCTATCGATAATATCTTGTTTAGTTTCAGTGACACAGTCTGCAAAGTTTGAAATAGGCACGCAGACGTCCGTTGATAGATGCGCCATGCCCGGCGATAACGCGCAACCCGCCCAGTAAGCATCGTGTCTGGCCTTCCACAAAAGATTGCGGTCTTCGGTTTTGGCGGCCGCTTTAAAATCATTGCTACCGAAGTCAGCGGCGATGTCCTTAAACATTGCAACTTGTTCAGCGCAATAATTGTCACTGCCATGAAATTCAACAAATAGAGTTGGCTTGACCGCTAGGGATAACTTTGAGTATGTATTACAGGCGCCTACTTGAACTTCATCGAGTAACTCTATGCGGGCAATCGGGACGCCAGTTTGAATGGTTGTGATCACTGCCTCACAAGCTTGCTGAATACTGTCAAAGCTACACACAGCAGAGAGAATTTTTTCGGGGATACCGTACAATTTAACGGTTAGTTCAGTAATTATCCCCAATGTGCCTTCACTGCCTATCAAGAGTCTGGCCAGATCATAGCCGGCGGATGATTTTTTAGCCCGCCCGCCGGTTTTAATAATTTCGCCATTAGGCATGACCACGGTCATATTGATTACGTTATCGCGCATTGTGCCATAGCGCACAGCGTTTGTACCTGAGGCACGTGTAGCTGCCATTCCAGCTAGAGTCGCCTCTGCACCAGGATCAATAGGAAAGAAAAGCCCGCTATCGCGCAAGTAAATATTCAATTCTTGACGGGTTAAACCAGCGCCAACGGTGACGTCCAAATCAGCGCTGTTTAATTGAATCACCTGATTCATTGCGGACATATCAATGCAGATACCGCCATTGACCGCAGACACTTGTCCCTCTAGAGAACTGCCAGCGCCGTAGGGAATAATAGGCACGGTATATTTGGCGCAAATGCTGACGATATCTGAAATTTGCTGGGTACAAGTTGCAAATGCGACGGCATCGGGTGCCATACTTTTGTGGTAAGTAATTTCACCTCCCCCGTGTTGCTCCCTTACTACGGAGGATAAAACCAGCTTTGTGCCTAGCAAGCGCTGTAATTCTTCAATGGCTAAGTCGGTTTCAGCTATGTCCTGAGTGTATGATGTTAAATTATTTTCTGTCATTAGATGATTACCGTTATCGTTTTCTTAAGCCTCACAGGTAAGGTTATATAGCCTGCTTGAGGTGAGTGTTGTTGCCGGATCGGTCGGCTATGGATTATTACTGGCTAACGGGTGCGCTTGTAACTGAATATGTGTTCTAAAAATGCTAAAGGCTTTCTGGGCTAGATTGTATTTTTGTCGGCCAAAGATTGGTCATGGCCACAGGATAATCAGTCGTTGGTGAAGATTTGGCTGTTTAGGCTAAAGTTAAAGTTATATCAAAAATAGTGTTTTATGACAATAATGTAGCGTCTAATTGGTTGCTGTGTTTCGCAATTTCTAAAATACTTACTTATTCGAAGGACTCTTAAGCCTAGTGCTTAAGGCGCTGATAATAGTGTTGTAATAGAATACTAATAGCTGATTCCGTGACTTCAAAGTGGATATAGAGTGCATGATATTGGTTTTACAGTGGCATTGAAAATCTTAGCTTCACCCTTAATCTAGAGTTTGTATTCGATGCCGCAGTGAAGTCATTGATTCAGGTAATCATCATGAGTGTTAGGCTGAAGTCTATCGACAAAACGCGACCCTTCAAAAACATCGTCTCTGGCGACTAAAGGCGACTATCGCGACTCAACTTATTGCCAGCCAACAGCCGACCAAAATCATTAAAGTGCCAGAAATCCGGTTAAGTAAACGCACATTGTGTTTGTTAAGTAGCAAATGACGCAGAGCTTTACCCCCGCTAGCGTACAGTAGTAAAGAGGTGAATTCTAAGACCAAGATGATCGCTATCATTACAGATAATTGTGGCAATAATGGCTGTTCGGCAATGACAAATGACGGCAGCAGGGTGATAAAAAATGCCCAACCTTTGGGGTTTGCAATGGCGGTAACAAAGCCGTTTATAGCGAGTTCCAATTTGCCTTTTTCAGTACGACCCGCCGGACCGTCAGTTAGCACTAACTTACCTTTGGACATCCACATTAAATAGCCTAACCAAATCAGGTAGCTACCACCGACCAGTTTTAAGATAATAAATGCTTGAGGTATTTTCAACATGATTGCAGCGACGCCTAGTGCCGCTGCGCAAGCGACAACAGCCACACCTAATAGCTCCCCCCACATCATGTACATGGCTTTTTTTACACCCACTGACATGCCTAAGGTTAAAGCGAGCAGCATACACATGCCAGGCGTTATAGAAACGAAAAAGAACGTGGGAATGAATAACCAAATTAAACTAAATGTCATGTGATAATTTACTACTGTCCGGTTGTCGGTGGGTTTTAAATAACTTAATTAGTTTTCGATGACATTGATCGCAGTAGATCGAAGCTGGGGAATGCTTGATTGTCCTCTCTTTGCAACCAATTAAAGGCAGGATAATGGGCTTGGCCTTCAATCACATGTAATGTAAAGGCATGCCGAGTGGTAGCCGATCTATTAGCCTGTGAATAATGTGGAAAACAGCCATCAAACATTATCATGCTGCCCGCTTTGACTTCCAAGGGGATGAAATCAGCTGGGTCATAGTGATTATCAGCAAGTTGATTAAACTCAATCCCAGAGTCGGCGATATTGCGTTTCATGATTTTTTCAAGGGGGGCTTTATGTCCTGAGGGTAAGCCCCAAAGGCAGCCATTTTCAAGAGTGGCGTCCTCAAGGGCAAACCAGAAGCCGACGACACTTAAAGGGTCTGTGTATAAAAAAGTCGAATCCTGATGGATATCAACTTTTCCACCGATGCGCGGTTGTTTAAAAATGTACATGCTCTGTAATAGGCGAGGATCTTTAAAGCCTATTTGTAGACATATTTTTTGTAATTCATTATCGCTGCTGAAATCGCGGAATACTTCGTCAAGGTAGTGCATAGCATGGCCTATCTTGTTGACCGCTAAGTGTTTTTCGACCAGCATATGACCTTGGTCGTCAATCGCTTCCTCCTCGAAAAAACAGCGGATTTTATCACCGGAACTGAGAAAATAATCATCAGCTTGACGCTGTTGTTCTGCGGTTGTGAAGACTGAAATATTGTCTGGGCTACTCTCCTCTACTATCTTCTCAGCGCGCTGTTGCAGTTTTTGACATTCCGATAAATGTTTAAAGTCTGGGATAACGCAATATCCGTCGTTTTGATAACACTTTAGCTGATCCTGATTTAGCATTTTTAACTCTCCAAAACGTCGGCTGTTATTGTTTGAATTGAGGTTAATTAATCAGCATGGGCGGCGAGTTAAATGTATAAATTTACACAGCGCTGCTTTTCCCTTTGCTGATTTAGATACTTAGACTTACTGAGCTAAAAGAGCAAAGGGAAATAGGTGACTTGTTATATATTTGCTTATGTCATGGGTTTCTAGGTTTATTGCTGCGCACACGTTTTGGGTTTTATTGCGCGCTTGCGCTATCCAAAGATTGTGCTTAGCTCATTTATTAACCCTGTTTTAGCGCTTTTGACAATTGTACATTGTGCCGAGATTTCTTCAATTTTTTCAAGGCCCAAAGTGAATTGATTAACTACTGATTGTGGTTGCTTTGTCGAGGAACTGATTTCTAACGTCATCGCATTGACATTACTTATCAGCTCTGTGATATGGTTAATCGCATCAGCTCGGTGATATGGCTAATCGAATCAGCCAGTTAGCTGACTTTTCCAGGAGCAATCTGCTGCCTGCGATTGGCTTTGGTTCATTAACTCACTGAAGTCTTCAAGCACTGCTTGCAACTGGTCAATTGACTCTTGAATATTACTCGATGCTTGTCGGGTGCGTTTAGAATAAGTTTCTGACTTCATCGACGACCACAGCAAACCTTCTACCTTGCTCCCCGCACGGGCGGCTTCGATGGCGGTATTTAAGGCCAGTAAATTGGTCCGGGGCGATACCATTAATTTCTTCCATGGTCTGTCTTATGTGATTATCATGCCTTTGGCTGCCTTTAGGCCGTGCCTACTTTGTTCGAGAGCTGAGTCATTGTCTGTTTTGTGTTCTGGATCACGCCGTTGGCATTTTGGCATTCAGTATAAATACTTTTTACTTCGCTGTGAGTATCAACAGTATTACTATTCATTGAAGTGATATTTTGATTCAAATCGGATAATGAGAGAAGCAGGGCGTCGAGTTGTTATTTATATGGCGCTATTTCCTGTGCAGATAAGTCTGCTGATTTTTCTAGTTAAATATAAATTTCAGCTAGTTAGTGCCTATCCAGAAACGGTTGTTTTTGAAAAAACAGCCGCTTTGACTGATGTATATTTAAAATCACCTTTTGATAACACTCCTGAATACTCAGTAATGGGGAAATTGAGCAAAAACGATCCTAAACCACAGTC
>JAWUWK010000022.1:0-61574 GCA_034111875.1 Gammaproteobacteria bacterium | reverse complement strand
TACCGGATCAGGTTCCCACAAATATAACCCAAACATTGGTTGAGAAGTCCCATGTAATAGCCGTACCACTTTGCAGTGAACAGACGACTCTGCAGGCAGTGAAAACACTTTGGACGCCATTTGATCAAACCAATGAACCGCAAAAACCGCTACTGATTGTTTGGGCTGCTCGATGGGAATACGACAAAGGGCCGGATAGACTGCTAGCAATTGTAGAACGACTAGAGAGTCAGAATATCAATTTCAGGCTCTGTATTATGGGCCAAAAATTTCGCCAGGTGCCCGCAGCCTTTTCGCTACTAGCGACTCAATATGCGCACAGAATTGATCAATTTGGCTATGCTCAGAGCACAGCGGAATATTTCTCTTGGCTACAACAAGCCGATATCTTTTTATCCACAGCAATACACGAATTCCAAGGTTTATCACTTCTTGAAGCATTACGGGCGAAGTGCTGCCCGGTACTGCCGGATCGTCTAGTTTACCCAGAACTTGTAGAGTCCCAATTCCTCTATAAAAGCCATGAGACAATCTCTGTAGAAGCCAACTATGCTGTCGAAAAAATACAAGAGATAGCTCATAGAATAAAATTACAACAAGTACAGGCACCTCAAATGTCTATCAATTGGCTAACTCTAAGGCCACGCTACCAACAGTTGATTGAGGAGACTGCAAGCAGAAATTGAGGAGAAGTTAAAAACGAGTATCCATTGCGATCTAAGCAGGCAAGATCAGATTTTAATCTGGCTCTATGCTTGCTTTCAAACTACTGAGGTGCAGGATGCCGTATATTCGAAAGCGAGTCTTCACCTACATTACTTTCACGGATAAATTGCTAGTATTGGATCATGTAAACCAACCTGGTCTTTAAATGCGAATACCCAGAGTGATCTGGCTTAATAAACGTGTGCACCATTTAGGTTCATGGGATATTTTATCCCATATTGGTGTACAAGTTCATTAAGTTAAATCAAGAAGAGTTATTATCATCGAACATGCAAATTCTATTCACGCCCTCGAACGCTCACTGGAGCTTCCTTGCGGTGCGATTTTTAAGAACTGATTAGCAAAGACGACAATATCGGACTCGCTTGCGAATGGTGAAGGTGGCACAGATTCGCCTTTACGAAAGATGGGCTTACGGTGGGGCCGCAGTGCCCTTCATTGGAGAAGCTCAAAGGGATCTGCGCTTTGCGGAAAAACCGATAAATTTGGTACTCAAAAAACACACCAACAATGCAAGGATACGCTCATTAGTCAGTCGGGTGACTGATTGAGAGCGCTCATTTATAGCCACAACTCGGCCACGCTGGCGCTCTATCGTACTTGCCAATCAGTCAACCCAAAGAACCATCTGGACTTGATATTGAAGGTCTTCAATGTGCTGGGAAATCAACTAATGATATTCAGGATTTGCCCTACATGTATCCAATAACTGCATTGCATGAAAACGGCGGCGTTTAGTGGTATTCTTATTCACGCAGTTCACGGTTTTTTGCTCAGCCAATTTCTAACGCCATTGTTCAACCGCCGAACTGAAGGCTACGATGGCTCTATCGAAGCAAGATGTCGTATCATACTCAAAGTGATAAGAAGGTAAGGCGCGCCGTAGGTCCGTCGTTTCCCGTTGGGATCAGGATTAACTCAACGGGTAAACTGGAAGGTGGATTAACAGAAGTGAATGCTTTAGAAGTGGCGCGCCTTCTCGATCAAACCTCGATCGATCTAATTGATGTTAGTGGAGGTACCTATTTTCGCGATGCAAAGGAAAGTTCTGACGGTTCAAGTTGGGGCCCTTACTTTATTGACTTTGCTCGACATACAAAACGGGGTAACTAAAGCGCCACTGATGTTGACGGGCGGATTCAAAAGACGTGATCAAGCTATCGATTCATTCTTCCTACTTCTATTCGTCTTTATGAGGACCGGGACGTACAACGTTATATTAAATGGCGTAAAAATTTTCTCAGTGCTACACACAGCCATAAATACCAGTTGTGCACAAAGCGCTAACAACCTTATGCAGCCGAACAAACAAATCACTGCGAGTGGAACTTGTCGCCGATACGCGGCCATATAATTTTGAGAGAATGCAAGAATAAATGGACGTTAAAATAATTAATTTTCCTGAAACGAAAATTGCAGTTGTTGAGGCTCTTGGTCTACCTTAACTTGAGTGTGAGTCTATTTACAGACCTATGCAATGGCGCAAAGAAAATAAGCCCGCTCCCTCAGACTTGCATAGTTGTCTATCTAGCCATTTTGTAATATTTTTTGCTCTGGTGGTAAAAAGGCCCAACTAATAAAGTGATAGGCATACTTAGTTCGATAGGTTGCAACAGATAAAGAGATATTTTAAAGGCAGCCTTTGTCAGTCGAAGTTACTTTTGGCCACACAATAGGAATATACTCGAAGAAGAAGAAAGTTTGTTAGGCCTATAATTTTAAAAAGAAATCCGTTGAAGGTTTTACGATCATTAATCGGCCATTACTGATAAATTTTAACCATTAAGGATAACCTTATCAGCATCGCTATTGTTCGGGCTGAGCTGAGCTAATATGTCGAAATATCATAATGGCTAAGAGCGACTAAAAACCAGCCTTAAAATCAGAATATTTCCTCAAGGTTTAAGACGTCAGGAGGCTCATTTGTGGCTTCTTTGACCTTTATTCTATCTAAGCTCTCATTATCTTTGCCCCGTTCAATAATGATTTCAACACGACGATTGATCGAGCGGTTAGCAGCCGTATTATTCGGCGCTAAGGGCCGAGTATTCGCTCGACCGACTACTTCAAATTTCTTTTGCTCTATACGCGTATCTGCAAAAATTTCATTGGCAACAGCCAGAGCACGTGCAGCCGACAAGTCCCAGTTAGAGACGAACCCATTGCCCGCAACAGGAATGTTGTCAGTATGGCCTTCAATGCCTATTTTACCTTTAATATTTAACAATAGATCGCGAATTTTAGCGATCACAGGTATGTATTCATCTCTGAGACGTGAAGATCCCGATACAAAAGAGCCTTTTTCCTGAACCCTGATAATAATCTTCTTACCGTCCGTTTCAATCTCTATGCTGCCTTCATCAATTTCTTGACTTAGCACCGCCGCAAACTGAATAGCGTCTTTCTTAGCTTGATCTTTATTATCTTCTTCGCGCTGTCTTTCAGCTTCGCCCTGCAAGCTATCCAGAGTATCTGACTCACCCTTTTCAGAGCGAATGTCCAATGTATTCATATGATTATTGGTTGTCATTTGCCGCACTTCATTGAGAGGTGTCGGTTCAGGCCTGCCGGGACTAAATTCTTGAGCGATAATCGAAGTACCTTTAGGCACATCTTCAACTTTAATTTGATTCTGTACCCCGAATGCTTCACGCATTGAGCCTGCCAACTGCTTAAACTTCAAAACATCCATTTCAGAAAATGACAAGAGTAATACAAAGAAGCACATTAACAGTGCCATTAAATCCCCAAAGGTTGCCAGCCAAGCTGGCAGACCGGGGACACAGACAGGACAGTCTTCTGCTTCTTCACTCATCTGGATTAATCCTCATCCGCTGGGCGTTTTTTCTCTGGCAAATAATTGCGTAACATCTGCTCTATTACCCGTGGATTTTGACCTGCTTGAATTGCCAACAGGCCATCGATAATGAGCGCTTGGTTGAGATCTTCTTCATCGCGCCTTAAGGTCAACTTATCGGCGAGAGGTATGGCGACCATAGTCGCCAACATAGACCCATATAACGTAGTTAACAGTGCGACAGCCATCGCTGGACCGATAGATTTTGGATCACTCATATTGGAGAGCATTTGTACTAAGCCAACTAATGTACCTATCATGCCCATCGCGGGACCTACATCACCTATGGCTTTAAAAATATCAATCGCCGATGTATGTCTATCTGTGGTCAGTTTTTTCTCTTTATTGAGCAATGTTTTAACGATTTCAGGATCATGTCCATCCACTAACAGCTGCACCCCGCGATTCATGAAATCAACACTGGCTTTTTTATCTTCTAGTGACAACAAGCCGCCTTTACGAGCCGCATCCGCCATATCGACAGTTTCAGCAATGATGTCTTCCATTTTTACAGACTTAAACATGAAGGCCTTGACAACAATTTTACCGACACTGAGAAATTGGCCTAACGTGAATTTAATCAATACGACGAAAAGTGAACCACCAAGAACGATTAACATTGAAGGGGTATTGACGAAAACGCCAACATCACCACCTGTTGCCATCGCGGCGATAACGATACCGAAGGCGCCTAAAAGACCAACCAGCGTGGCTATATCCACATGAAACTCCTATACATACTGACCACTGCTGACACTATTTAAAATCAACCAATAGCACAATCGAATTTAAGGCAGCATTTTTTTATATTTAAACAGTCAAGCGAGTTAAAAAAACCACTTAACACATTAATAACACTATATTAGATGAATTACACAACTAATTAAAAAGTATACGAAAAAAATAGTATTGTGCAACTAATAGCGAGGTTAGTTAGACGTTAATCGCCTTAGCCCCGCCATTGAAAGCGGTTATTTATTTACTATAATAGCCCGTGTTTTTGCTAACTTAATGATATGTCGGCAGATATATCTATTTATTGAGTTTTTAGCCACTAAACAAAGCCAATATTGCCTATTAAGTTTTCGCTGCATAGTTTAGCATTAGGGGAATAACATGCTCTTTGGCTAGTCAATAGTAATCTATGTGTAGGATTTCACATGCCGACCAAGAAAAAACCCGTTTCTTTTGAACAATCTCTCGCGGATTTAGAAACTTTAGTGACTAAAATGGAAACTGGAGATTTATCCTTAGACGAATCTCTTGCCGCCTTCGAATCTGGGGTAAAGCTCACCCGAGACTGTCAAACAATGTTGGATGAAGCGGAACAGAAAGTGCAAATTTTAACAGAAAAAGACGGCGAGTTAATCAGCGCTCCATTTGATTCGGGAAGTTAACTAGTGGCTTTAGCTCAAACCTTAAAAGGTTATCGACAACGGGTGGAAATGCAGCTAGAGCAAAAACTCAGTCATAGCTCAATCCAGCCCTCACTGCAAGAGGCGATGCGTTACAGTCTTTTTAACGGAGGTAAGCGAATCCGCCCCGCACTTGTCTATTTAGTCAACCAAGCATTAGGAGGTGAACTGAGCTCTGCTGATACTGCTGCTTGCGCTATAGAAGCTGTGCATGGTTACTCTCTTGTGCACGATGATCTTCCAGCAATGGATGATGACAATTTACGCCGTGGCAAGGCCACTTGTCATATAGCGTTTGACGAGGCCTCCGCAATTCTCGCTGGCGACGCCCTGCAGTGCATTGCGTTTGAATGGTTGAGTGCGCAAGATAACTTACTCTCAGCTGAGCGACAACTAAGCATGCTTCAGACACTAAGCCGTGCCAGTGGCGATAGAGGCATGGTGGCTGGCCAGGCATTTGATCTCGCTCATGTCGATAAGCCCCTAAGCATAGAACAACTAGCGACAATGCACCGTTTCAAAACCGGTGCTTTGATTAGCGCGGCTGTAGAGCTAGGTATGATTAGTGCGAATACAAACATCAGTCAGAACATTCAACAGTCTCTCACTGATTATGGCAATGCCATAGGATTGGCGTTTCAAGTTCAAGATGACATATTAGACATCACCGGGGACACAACCACTCTTGGAAAACCACAAGGGTCTGACCTTGAAGCTAATAAGCCAACTTATCCAGCACTGTTGGGACTAGAAGGTGCGAAGAAAAAATTACAACTACTGCATGATCAGGCAATAGAAGCCTCTCAGTGCCTAGGAAATCAGGGTATTCACTTGCAAGCTTTAGCAAGCTATATTGTAGAACGCAGACACTGATGTACAGTGAAATCCCCAGCACTCGCCCTCAAACACTTCTGCTCGATACCTTGTGCTTTCCAACAGAACTGCGCACTCTAAATGTTGCCCAGTTGCCAGAGCTTGCGGACCAACTTCGAGCATATCTGCTCTACAGCGTGGGTCAAACGGGAGGGCATTTTGGCGGAGGTCTTGGGGTCGTTGAATTAACTATCGCTATTCACTTTCTATTCGACACCCCAAATGATCACTTAGTCTGGGATGTTGGACACCAAAGCTATCCACACAAAATCCTTACTGGGCGGCGCGAAGCAATGCACAGCATTCGACAGTTAGAGGGCCTACACCCTTTTCCGGATCGCCAAGAAAGTGAATTTGATGACTTTGGAACAGGCCATTCCAGTACCTCGATCAGCGCTGCGTTAGGCATGTGCATTGCGGATAGGATAAATGCCTTATCTCGACACAGTATCGCTGTCATCGGTGACGGTGCGCTCACAGCGGGGTTAGCCTTTGAAGCCCTTAATCACGCCTCCCATGTACAAGCCAACTTACTGGTGATTCTGAATGACAACAACATGTCGATTTCGCACAATGAGGGCGGTCTGGCTAATTTCCTAGCTAACAAGCTAAAGCGAGAAAATACCACTGAGAAAAACACTGCTCTATTTGAAGCTCTAGCCTTTGACTACACAGGCCCTATTGACGGCCATGATTTCGACGCTTTACTGGCCGCTTTAGAAACAGTCAAAGGCCGCTCTGGCCCACAGTTTTTGCATATAGTGACCAAAAAAGGCAAAGGTTTCCTGCCCGCTGAGTCAGACCCCGTCGGCTATCACGCCATTACCAAAATAGAGCCACTAACGGTTCTAACAGACACGGCGCCCAAGGCTAAGTCATTCGCCAATGTATTCGGTGAGTGGCTATTATTTCAAGCCGCTGTCGATAGCCAGTTAGTCGCGATTACACCGGCAATGAAAGAGGGCTCTGACCTAGTCGCCTTTGCCCAGCGCTATCCTCAGCGCTTTTTTGATGTCGCTATTGCCGAACAGCACGCACTGACCTTCGCCGCCGGTCTCGCCTGTAATAATATCAAACCTGTCATCGCGATTTACTCGACTTTTTTACAGCGTGGCTACGATCAATATATTCACGATATCGCCATCCAAAATTTGCCGGTGATATTGGCCATTGATCGGGCAGGTCTAGTAGGTCAGGATGGTGCGACCCACGCCGGTTGCTACGATATAGCCGCGCTGCGTTGCATACCAAACACCGTAATTATGACCCCTAGCAGTGAACAAGAACTGTGGTGGTCACTCAATACCGCCAAAGCGCATGATGGACCAGTCGCCGTTAGATACCCAAGAGGTAGTGGTAATAGGGTGGCGGTTTGCAGTACAACAGACACATTTCCAATGGCAAAAGCTCAGCTGCTAAGAACTAGCCACAGTAAAGTTAAAAAAGCCTTATTGAATTTTGGACCTCTACTAGCACATGCAAAAGTCGTTGCACAAATACATGATTTGACTTTAGTCGACATGCGATTCGTCAAGCCATTGGACGAAATGTTATTGACTCAGTTAGCGCTAGATCATCAGCACTTCTTTACCTTGGAAGATCATGCGATCGCCGCTGGTGCAGGTTCTGCTGTTAGCGAGTTCTTAGCGGATAAAGCCGTGGCTTTTACCCACTTAGGTATTCCAGATGATTTTATTGCCCACGGCACTAGAGAACAGCAATTACACCTCTGTGGTTTAGATGTTGCTGGTATAGCAAAGGCGGTTAGGGCGGTGACTGATAAAGGTCTAAACAAGCCTTAAATATCTATCAAAGTGAGCACTAAGTGTCTTTCAGCATATGCCCTAGTTTATCGGCCTTAGTGGCTAAATAACCTTCGTTGTGGCTGTTTTTACCTACTTGAATAGATTCTCTAACCACAACATTAACCCCAAAACTTTGCATCGCCGCTACTTTTCTAGGGTTATTTGTCATCAAGCGCAAACTGTTAATACTAAAGTGCTCCAGCATAGGCTGGCACATACTGTACTCACGTTGATCCGCATCAAAGCCTAAATTCTCGTTTGCTTCTACTGTATCAGCGCCTTGGTCTTGCAAGTTATAAGCTTTGATTTTATTCAATAAGCCGATACCTCGTCCCTCTTGACGCAAGTAGAGCAAGATTCCTCGGCCTTCTTTGGCAATTCTATTGAGTGCTTCTTGTAGTTGAAAGCCGCAATCGCAACGCAAACTAAACAGCGCATCACCAGTTAAACATTCCGAGTGAATCCTTGCCAGCACCGGATCTGATGTTGTAACGTCGCCATAAACTAAGGCTATATGCTCCTTTTGAGTGACCTTATCTTCAAAGCCAACCATGGTAAAAGTACCCATTGGCATTGGCAGTTTAGATTCGGCTACATAGCGGATGCTAGCCTTAGCTGTTTTATTATTCACTGACACTTTTAACCTCTAATATAAAGCTGATTTCATTCATAAAACTAAAACACAGAGTTCGTATAACTTCCTTGTATGTGGGAACAAAAAAGCCATTTACAATGCAGCGATACAACCCAAGGCGAGGTTTTGTAGTGGCTAAGAAATTTTCCATCAAAGACCCGCTATTTTATCTAAAAAAATGGAGGGAATCCCAATGCCTCTGAACAAACAGCATACTGAGCGAGTTACAATAAAAAATAATTAATTAATTGTAAGCAGCCTAGAGCCATTAGCCCAGCGACTATATCATCGAGCATAATGCCCAGCCCACCTTGGACATTTCGGTCAATCCAATCGATTGGCCAAGGCTTCAAAATATCAAAAAATCGAAACAGCGCAAAACCTATTACGATGGTGGTAAAACTCACAGGGATAGCGATCATGGTTATCCAAAATCCGGCGAATTCGTCCCAAACGATACTTGGATCATCATGCACTCCCATATCTTGGGCGGTTTTTGTGCACAAATGCACACCGTAAGTACAAGTAGCTATCACGACGACTATATATAACCATAAAGGTAACAATGACAACAAAAGAAACAACGGCACAGCCGCCAAGGTACCAAAAGTGCCGGGTGCTTTAGGCGCAAGACCACTACCAAAGCCAAACGCTAAAAAATGTACAGGGTCCTGTAATTTTTCAGGTAATGTTCTGATTAGCTTTGCAGATAATATTTTAATTGATTTAGATATAAACTCAAACGTCACTGTTCACTGCTACCTATTCAGAAAAATGTAAATAACCTTTAGCAACCATTGGTTGCCACTGATTATTTTGAAAAATTTTCGACTCGTCACCGGCCGTTATGACGCCAATAGCGGTGAGAGCCACATCATGATGCTGAAGCTTTAGGGCGGCCCAATTCTCAGCTGACAAGGTAAAGCACAGCTCGAAATCTTCACCACCGGTCAGCGCCCATTGTAAGGCATTCTCACCTGCTTCTTGGAGCAACGCCTGCGAGAGAGGGATTGATTGGGCGTCAATCTTAGCGCTGACTCCAGAACGTTTTAATAAATGACTGAGGTCGGCAATTAAGCCATCGGAGACATCGATACAAGCAGAGGCAAACGTGTTGATCAGCAGACCCGAAGATATTCTGGGTAGCGGCCGATAATAGCGTTCTAGTAAATACGCTTGCTGTTGATTTTCAGGTGGTTTTGCAAGCAACCCAAGACCCGCCTTACTATCACCTAAACTGCCTGTGACGCAGACAATATCCCCTTCAACAGCACCACTGCGTAACAGCGCAGCGCCTTGGTTGACGAAGCCATTAACTTGCACACTCAGTGCTAACGGACCTTTGGTAGTATCACCACCTGCCAGTGTCAGTTGATACTTAGCCGCGGCCGTGACTAAATTGAGACTGAATTCTTCTAGCCATTGAGGCGCCATGCCAGGCAGTGTTAATGCCAGCGTAAAACTATTAGGCTCTGCCCCCATGGCGGCCAAATCACTCACAGCAGATCCTAACAAACGCCAGGCGATATCCGCCGCACTGGCCTCAACAGGAAAGTGCACCCCTTCGACAAGAGTATCAATAGAGAAAACCAGATCTTTAGCCGCGGGTATTCGCAATACAGCACAATCATCACCTATGCCCAGTAACAGCGCGTCGTTTCCTTGAACAGCGCTATGACTAGGTTGCTCAAAGTAGCGCTTAATCAGCGAGAACTCATCCATAGTAAACTATTTTTTATTCGCTTCGTGGCGGGCTCTGATCTCAACCATCCGTACCCGCTGTGCCAATTTATCCAGAATACCGTTGACGTAACGATGGCTCTCAGTGGCGCCGAACACTTTCGCTAAATCGACACTTTCGTTAATGACCACGCGATAGGGGACTTCTATGCGGTGAATGAGTTCGTAACTGCCTATACGCAGCACCGCCCGTTCAATCGGGTCTAAATCGTCAAGTGCGCGATCTAAAAATGGCCGATAGGCTTCATCTAATTCAGTGCTATTAGTTGATACGCCACGCAACAACTCACTAAATAGGCCGATATCAGTTTGCGACATGTCGTTATCGACCCTAAACATAGTTTCAAGCTCGTTAATCGCCTGTCCCGCCATTTGCCAAGAGTAGACAGCTTGCACTGCAAATTTACGTGCTGAGCGACGCATCTCCGTTTTAGATGCTTTTTTACTGCCCTTCTTTTTACCGACTGAAGCGCTTGTGTCTTGATCTTGTGTCACTAAATTAAACCTCTAGGTAGCGCATTAAGCTAACCATTTCGATAGCAGACAGTGCAGCTTCTGCTCCTTTGTTACCCGCTTTAGTACCAGAGCGTTCGATTGCCTGCTCGATACTGTTGACTGTTAAAATGCCATTGACAACAGGGATATTAAAATCCAGCGCTACTTGAGCCACACCTTTTGAACTCTCCCCTGATACATATTCAAAGTGCGGGGTACCACCGCGAATCACAGCGCCCAGAGCAATAATCGCAGCATCACGTTTTTGCGCGGCCACTTTCTGTACTGCCAACGGAATTTCAAATGCGCCTGGCACTCGCACAACGCGTATATCTTCATCTTTTATGCCATGGCGTTTGAGCGTATCTAGCGCGCCATCGAGCAAACTTTCAACCACAAAGGCGTTAAAGCGGCCAACCACAATAGTGTATTTCCCCGCGCCTGAGACAAAGTCCCCTTCAATTATTTGTACTGACATTTATGCCTTCCTATTCGCACGTTACATATTCACTGATCTCTAAATCAAATCCAGAAATCGCATTAAATTTTATTTGTGAGCTCATCACTTTCATTTTACCAACACCCAAATCACGTAATATTTGGGATCCTGTACCCACCGTTAGATAGGCACCGGACGAGCTATAATTCGCAGGAGCAGGTCGACTGGTCGATTTACCCAGTAATCGCTCTAATGCCACTGAGAAATTTTCTTTTTGACCATTGTCTAAGAGCAACACCACTCCTTTACCTTCACTGGCCACTTTGGCGAGCGCCTTATCAACACTCCAGTGCTGCTCATTGCCAAGGCCCACCATATCTCGTAGCTCATCACCGCGAATATGAACCCTCACCAAGGTAGGTTCAGTGTCTATAATATCACCTTTAACAAACGCTAAGTGGGTGACATGTTGGATCGAGTCTGCATAGGATATGCACTGAAACTCGCCTTGATTGGTCATCACTCGTGTCTCAGTGGTTCTTTCAATGGTGTGCTCATTAGTGGTGCGGTAATGAATGAGATCTGCAATAGTACCGATTTTTAACTGGTGCTTTTCTGCAAACTTTTCCAAATCCGCGCGACGCGCCATAGAGCCGTCATGATTCATTATTTCAACGATTGCCGCCGCAGGTGTCATACCCGCCAAGCGTGCTAAATCACAACCCGCTTCAGTGTGACCGGCTCTTCTGAGCACGCCACCGGGTTGAGCCATCAGTGGAAAAATGTGCCCAGGTTGGACAATATCTTCCGGCTCTGCATTACTGCGCACTGCCACTTGTATAGTGTGCGCCCTATCTGCCGCAGAAATACCTGTGGTTACGCCTTCAGCAGCCTCTATCGACAAGGTGAAATTGGTCTCGAAAGCGGCGCCATTACTTTTTACCATTAAGGGTAAATTTAAATGCCGGCAACGCTCTTTGGTCAATGTCAAACAGATCAACCCGCGCGCATGAGTCGCCATGAAATTAATATCTTGGGCTCTTACCCGTTCAGCGGCAATCACTAAATCGCCTTCGTTTTCTCTGTCTTCGTCATCCATTAAAATGACCATTTTACCTTGACGAATATCGTCAATGATTTCTTCTGGGCTATTTAGCTCCATGGCACGTTCTTCTCTATATGATGTTTGATAATCTGACCAGTCAGATTCTGTTTTACGCATTAACACTTAACGCTGAACTGACTATTAAAGAGCATTATCCGGCCTCAGCTCCACATTAAAAGATCTCATAGTCGCAAAGTGTCGTTAATTTTGAGACCGATTTCTAGGCTAGCGCTGCGAATATAATCTAGCATCTCTGCTCAGAGTATTTTAAAACTGGCAACTTTATATCAGGTTCGCATAACAGGGATAACCATTAGGCTTGATCGCTTTTTCGAACTGTTAACTCAGGTGCGTAACTAAAGCGCAAATCGTCGCCAATAAAGCGCTGGTCAATGAGTTTTAATCGTTGTTGTTGCGACATTTTATTTTTTTCCATGTTTAATAATGGTCTGGCGCTCGAGCCTAATAGAGTGGGCGCCATATACACAATCAATTGATCAAACAAACCGTTCTCGACAAAACCACCCGCTAAAGTAGCGCCCGCTTCCACTAGGACTGAATTACAATTTTCTTTTTCTGCTAAATAACTCAACAATGCCTTTAAATCGATTTGGCCATCATTATTGGGCAGTGAAACTAAATCGACGTCGCTCATTTCAGTCAGAGGTTGAGCAATGACTCTCAAGGTCCGACCCGCTTGATTGAGTATGTGTGCCTGCTTCGATAAACGGTTGCTAGAATCTAGAACGACTCGCAGTGGTTGCTTTTGGTGTATTAAGCTCAAATCAAAATCACGCTCTGATATCGCCAATTCATCGACTCTAACCATCAGTGATGAATCATCTTGCTCAATAGAGCCTATCCCGGTAATGATAGCACAAGCTTCCGCTCTTAAGCGCTGCACATCAGACCTAGCAGCAGGTCCAGTAATCCATTGCGACTCACCACTTTGCATCGCGGTTCGACCATCAATACTCATGGCTAATTTAACATTAACCCAAGGTCTAGCGTGACACATTCGATTGATAAACCCTCGATTTAGCGCCGCTGCCTGTGCCGACATTAAGCCGGCATCTAGTTTTATTCCAGCACCGAGCAACAGAGCAAAGCCTTGTCCCGCGACCTGCGGGTTTGGGTCTTGCATAGCACACACGACTCTGGTCACTTTTGCCGCTATCAAGGCTTGGGCACAAGAACCTGTTCTACCTTGATGCGAGCAGGGCTCTAACGTAACATAAACAGTTGCTCCGTTCGCATCTTGGGCGCTAATTTTAGCCAGAGCAATGATTTCTGCATGAGCTTGACCTGCCTGCAAATGAAATCCAGAGGCAATCACTTTATGCTGTTTGACAATGACACAGCCAACGTTAGGATTAGGGGATGTGGTATAACGTCCCAGAGCGGCTAACTGAATAGCCAACGCCATAAACTGGCTGTCTCTTGCACTAAAATTATCCATCTAGAGTGATGACTCACTGTCTAATGCTTTTTTTGCATCTACAGCTAGCCTATCGATCTCTGTTTTAAATTCACTAATATTTTCAAAACTACGGTAAACCGAAGCAAATCTAACAAAGGCCACTTGGTCTAGCTTTCTCAATTCAGACATCACAGCCTCACCTAACAAACGCGCCGGAATTTCTCTATCGCCCGAAGAGCGTATTTTTAATTTAACGCGGTTGATCAAAGCCTCCAGTTCTTCGATGCCCACTGGCCGCTTTTCCAGCGCACGCATTATTCCCGCACGCAGCTTGTGCTCGTCGAAAGGCTGGCTAGATCCATCAGATTTTATCAGACGAGGCATTAATAATTCGGCGGTTTCGTAAGAAGTGAAGCGCTCATGACATGAGATACATTCGCGGCGACGACGCACTTGCTGACCTTCGGCCACCAATCGAGAATCAACAACTTTAGTGTCTACAGCGGAGCAAAAGGGACAATGCATAATAAAATCCTGTCAAAAGAGCGACGTTTTAAATTTCAAAAAGATAGCGAATAATCAAAACGGGGCTGGCACACACTTGTGCTATTGACGCTGTGAATAAACCCAATATTGTACCTCAGTTTTTTATCAGAAGGTAGAATTAGCGTTAGATGCTAACATTTTATAGCAGAATTTTTAGAGTCAAGTACAGCAATATTCTATCAACTGATGCTAGAGAAAAGTAGCCAAGCAGATTCGTTTACATTGCCACTTTATAGAGAGGTTTCACAAAATGATTTCTCGCCGTCTATCTTGAACTTCAACATTGAGAAATGCACCTAGCTTTTTAGCATCTTTTAACATTTGGGTTAAATCATTGTGATTCAAGATATTTAGTCGGCGCCCATTTTTAGTCAACATATTCAACTCATAACAAGGATAATTTAAAGCTTGTTTTTGAATAACAATTTTATTGTTGATTTGCAAAGACAAAACACGTCTTAGTTTTACATTGCGATCACTGGAGTTTTTGAATAATCCCTGACGCTTATCAAAACTAGCTCTTTTCAAAAAAGGCTGGATCAAAGAGACCCCAAAGGTCAAAATTGCAATCCCAAACCCCCCTACAAACAAAGTTAAATCAATCGTTTGAGAATCAAAATAGATATAACTGGCGAGGGAGATTAAAAAGAAACCTACCAAAATGTAGACCACACAAAACAACATTGCGCCAATAGTGGGCTTTAGAAAAGCAATTTCATCATTAATTACCACAGTGTGAGATAAAAACTTAGGACCGTCTTGAATCAATGTACGCTGCAAATCAATATGGAAATTTTTTGTATCATTCATAGATATTTCCCATTGCCAATAAACATTTAATGCTCTAAAAAAAACCCGCCGAAGCGGGTTTTATCAATAGAAGTCAATTAGTTAATCAAATTTTTTAATTTCACCAGAAGCGATTCTAGACATAAATGAAGCCAATTCTTTTTTCACAACAGGCATTAAGAAATAAAGACCTGCGATATTGAAAATCGACATCGCAAAAATAGCAGCATCAGAGAAGTCAATGACCGCGCCAAACTGAATAGTCGCACCGACAACCACAAAGAAACAGAATATAACTTTGAATACTAGTTCTGTTTTCGAACCTTCGCCAAACAGATAAGTCCATGCTTTCAAACCGTAATATGACCAAGAAATCATAGTTGAAAACGCGAACATGATAACCGCTACTGCCAGTAAGTACTTGAATATCACAGCTGTTTCTGTGAATGAAGCGGCTGTCAGAGTTACCCCTGTCAGGCCTTGACCCGTATAAGGTGCTCCATTCAGGCCTGCGATAGTGATAACCAAGGCAGTCATTGTACAAATAACAACAGTATCAATGAATGGCTCGAGCAGAGACACTAGCCCCTCGGTAATAGGCTCTTTAGTTTTTACTGCAGAGTGAGCAATGGCAGCAGAACCAACGCCGGCTTCGTTAGAAAACGTCGCCCGTTTCAAACCTTGAATCATCGCGCCAATAAAACCACCGACAACACCAGCACCTGTAAAGGCACCTTCAAAGATAGCACTAAAGGCCGTTCCAATCTGATCAATGTTAGCTCCTATAACGATCACCGACATGCCCACATAAAGCACAGCCATCCAAGGAACGACTTTTTCTGTCACTGAGGCGATTGATGGCATACCACCAACGATTACCGAGAAAACCAATGCGGCTAAAACTAGCCCAGTGATAACCCCATATTCACTTGGCACATCGAAGGCATAAGTTAACATCGCATGCGCTTGGTTGGCCTGGAACATGTTACCCCCACCGAGCGCACCTAAGATACACATTAGAGCGAAACCAATGGCTAGAAACTTACCTAAGCCCGCTAGACCTTTTTCTTCTAAGCCACGGCTTAAATAGTACATCGGACCACCTGAGATGGCACCCGAAGGCAAGACCGTCCTATATTTTACACCTAAAGTACACTCGCAAAACTTAGAGGCCATCCCCAACAGTCCACAGAGTATCATCCAAAATGTTGCCCCGGGTCCACCAATGGCAAGCGCCGCGCCTACTCCAGCAATATTACCTAAACCTACAGTTCCAGATAACGCCGTCGTTAATGCTTGAAAGTGGGACACTTCACCCTCTTCCTTGGCATTGGGGTCAGAGTATTTACCTTTGACTATATCGATGGACAATTTCCAACGAGTAAATTGTACGAAACCGAAATATACTGTAAATATACTGGCAGCCAAAAGCAACCAGCCTACTATAATTGGGAAATTAGCCTCCCCGACAGGTACACTTTTAAAAATTAAACCGACAAACCAGCCTGTATAATCATTAAAGAAACCATCCACAGCCTTACTGATTCCCGCTATGGTCTCACTAAAACCGCCCGCCTCTGCCGCGAAGACATCAGCACTAAAGGCTAACATCAAGAGGGCAAGACATTGCTGAGCTTTTTTCATATCCATCCACCGTTTTTTTATTTTGATACTAATAAGGTTTTTTATCACTTTTTGGCAGTAGCCAAATCACTGCACGATGATAAATAGTGTAGCTTTAAAAGTCTATGGATTATTTACCTAGGATTAACTCTAGGCATAAACACAACGAATAATAGCGATTTTTAGGTATTTTTTTATTTTTTTACTTTTTTGAAAAAATCAAAAGCCAGTTTATTAAATATCGTTCAATGAAACGGTGAATATATTTATATTGTATTGTTAAGGCGTTTCTGGAATGAGTTAAGGGTATGCATTTTTCACTAAATTCACGATGGGCAGCTAAAAAATAGACTTTAAACTTAATACTGCCGCCTTTTAAGCTATGATTTAGAGCGGCAGTCAAAAATAAGCTTTTAGATCTCAGGATGCGCTATTGCAAATAAGTCATTACAAACTTTATGCACAGATGCCTAGGCCAAGGCGCTATTAAAAAAGGCACGGAGCTGCACCTTTAATAGAACCTGCCTTAGCGACTTCATTGCAGTATCAACCGCACGTTATTGATTATACATAAGTTTGAAAAATACCCACTTAACCAGAGTGAAGCTAAAATTTTTCAATTGTACCGTAAAACCAATATCATACACTCTATATCCACTTTGCAGTCACGGAATCAGGTAGAACGCTAGAACAGTGCGATTAAAAAAATTATTTATAAACAGGAAGGCCAGCGCACAGTTCAATCACTTGCTGCTTTACCCTTTCAATCACTGACTCATCACCCATATTGTCCAACACATCACAAACCCAATGGGTAATTTGCGCCGCTTCTTCTGCCTTAAAGCCTCGACGTGTAATTGCCGGCGAACCTATTCTCAAACCAGAAGTAACAAACGGGGATCTAGGATCATTGGGCACTGAGTTTTTATTGACGGTAATATTGGCACGCCCCAGTGCGGCATCCGCTTCTTTACCTGAATAGTCTTTGCCGATTAAGTCAACTAAGAACAAATGGTTTTCAGTACCGCCGGAGACGACATTAATCCCACGTTCTATAAAGACTTTAGCCATCGTTTGCGCATTAACCACGACCTGTTTTTGGTAGTCAATGTAACTTGGCTCCATTGCCTCTTTGAAACACACCGCTTTAGCCGCAATAATATGCATCAAAGGTCCTCCCTGAGATTCAGGGAATACCGAAAAATTCAATTTCTTAGCTAACTCTTCACTGGCATTAGCCAAAATCAATCCGCCGCGAGGCCCGCCTAAGGTCTTATGCGTTGTGGTCGTCACAACATCTGCAAAAGGCACAGGCGTCGGGTAGACCCCAGCCGCCACTAAACCTGCAACGTGTGCCATATCGACGAACAGATAAGCACCGACTTTATCGGCAATTTCTCTAAAACGTTGCCAGTCAACTATTTTTGAGTAAGCAGAAAAACCCGCTACAATCATTTTTGGCTTATGCTCAATCGCCAATTTCTCTACGTCAGCGTAGTCAATTTCACCCGTATCAGGATGCAATCCGTACTGCACAGCATTATAAATTCTCCCGGAAAAAGAGACGGTTGCACCGTGCGTCAAATGACCACCATGGGCCAAGCTCATTCCCAATATGGTATCACCAGGTTTGCATAGCGCCATGTAGACGGCGGCATTTGCCTGCGACCCTGAATGCGGCTGTACATTAGCATAAGTGACGTTAAATAACTGCTTGGCACGATCAATCGCGAGCTGCTCAACAATATCCACATATTCACAGCCACCGTAATAGCGTTTCCCAGGGTAACCTTCTGCATATTTATTGGTCAAACCTGAACCTTGGGCTTGCATGACCCTTGGGCTAGTATAATTTTCTGAGGCTATCAGCTCAATATGTTCTTCTTGACGCTGCTCTTCCGAGCACATAGCCGCCCATAAATCTTGATCGTAACTTTCGATTGACATATCTTTGCTAAACATAACTATCCCCTAAATATTTTGCACTTATCCGCACTAATGGTAAAAACAGTAAAATAATGTTGCACATTATACCCAGTTCATAGTGAGAGAGAACACTAATCTCGACAGAATACGTCTCTTTTTGGTAGGTTATAAATCTTTCGACACTCACTTCAATGAGCACTTGTATATTCATTCGAGATGGGACTTGTTAACGCTAACGGGCTTTACCCGTATAGTAATTCATTTAATGCTCAATCAATCTTGATATATGCCCCCTGTGCTATTTACGCTAATTCTGGCATCAGTTAACATAGCCTATATTAGTTCACCCTCAGGCGACTGGTTAATTATTAATACCGTGCCATCTTGGAAATATTTATGACCCTTATTCGCTGGATCCTCGGCCGTATTGTTCTTACAATCGACTTTTTTACCACCCCAAAAGGCTTGAAAAGAGCCCTTGATGAGCAGCATGAAATCAACATTCAAACCACTAAACTCGCACTCTATCAATTTTCTGCCTGTCCTTTTTGTGTCAAAGTACGCCGCTCAATGAAACGCCTATCTTTGGATATAGAACTCAGAGATGCCAAGAAAAACCAACACCACCGCTCTGAACTTGAACAACAAGGTGGTAGAATTAAAACCCCTTGTCTGCGCATAGAAAACCCCGCAGGTGACGTCACCTGGATGTACGAATCTAGCGATATCATTCGTTACTTAGAGCAGCGTTTTTCTGCTAAAACCGCTTAATATCCTAACAAAAATTAAGGTCTCATAATGGCTCAATACGTTTACAGTATGAATAGAGTGGGAAAAATAGTCCCACCTAAGCGCCAAATATTAAAAGATATATCTCTCTCTTTTTTCCCAGGTGCAAAAATTGGTGTGCTAGGTCTCAATGGTTCTGGAAAATCGACCTTGTTGCGTATTATGGCAGGTATTGATACCGACATTATTGGTGAAGCACAGCCAATGCCTGGAATTAAAGTGGGCTACCTTCCCCAAGAGCCTCAGCTAGATGAAACCAAGACGGTAAAACAAATTATCGAGGAATCGGTTGCCGATGTAAAAGATGCGCTAGCAGGGCTTGACGCAGTTTATGCGGCCTACGCTGAACCCGACGCAGATTTTGATGAACTGGCAAAAAAACAGGCCCTATTTGAAAATTTAATAGAGGCAAAAGATGGTCACAATCTAGACCTTATGCTAGAGCGTGCGGCGGACGCCATGCGTCTTCCACCTTGGGATGCACAGGTGAAAAATTTATCCGGTGGCGAGCGACGTCGAGTGGCATTGTGCCGGTTACTTCTCGACAAACCCGACATGTTACTGCTAGATGAACCCACCAACCATTTAGATGCCGAGTCTATCGCTTGGATAGAACGCTTTTTGCAAGAGTATGCAGGCACTGTTGTTGCAATTACTCATGACAGATATTTCCTAGACAATGCGGCTGGCTGGATTTTAGAGCTAGATCGCGGTCACGGTATCCCCTATGAGGGGAATTACTCGTCATGGTTGGAACAAAAAGATCAGCGTTTGGCAAAAGAAGCAAAATCTGAGGCAGCCCATAACAAAGCAGTAGCATCAGAGCTAGAGTGGGTAAAGCAAGGTCAAAAAGGGCGCCAAGCTAAATCAAAAGCTCGTCTGCGTCAATTTGAAGAAATGAATTCAAAAGAATTTCAAAAGCGTAATGAAACCCAAGAACTTTATATACCCCCAGGACCTCGTCTAGGTGATCAAGTCATCGAAATCAATAATGCCAGTAAATCTTTTGGTGACAAATTATTGTTCGAAAACCTGAACATCAACATTCCACCAGGGGCGATCGTCGGCATTATTGGCGGTAATGGAGCAGGTAAATCTACCTTATTCAAAATGATCGTTGGAGAGGAGCAACTCGATAGCGGAGACATTATTTTAGGTAGCTCTGTAAAACTTTCCTATGTTGATCAAAGTCGTCATTTGAATGATGACAAAACTGTCTGGGAAGAATTATCAGATGGCCAAGACGTTATTACTATCGGCAGCTACACCACACCTTCACGCGCTTATTGTGGACGTTTTAATTTCAAGGGATCGGACCAGCAAAAAAGAGTCGGGGATTTGTCCGGCGGCGAGCGCAACCGCTTGCACTTAGCAAAGTTGATTAAAAGTGGTGGCAATGTATTATTGCTTGATGAACCGACTAATGATTTAGACATCGAGACGTTACGCGCATTAGAGGAAGCGCTCTTAGCGTTTCCGGGCTGCGCTGTCGTTATCTCTCATGACCGCTGGTTCCTAGATAGAATTTGTACCCACATGATCGCTTACGAAGGAGACTCTCAGGTTAACTTCTTTACCGGCAACTATACTGAGTACGCCGAAGATTACAAAAAGCGTCATGGCAAAGATCACCAGCCAGAACGCATTAAATACAAGCGCATCGGCTGATACCAATAGGCAGCACTTATGTAGTTTAAGTGTTGCATTTAAATTAACCAATCGCCGATTTTATCTTCCTTGTACACCCTCTCTAAAAAGAGTCGCTTCTCAATCGTCTATTTGAACCAATAGGTGATATAGTTAATGCTTGGATATGTCATTTCGCGCTTTATAAAGACCTTTGCACACGCATTAGCGAGCAAAGGTAAGACAAGGCAATAACTAGCTAAAACTCGTCATTTAAACTTATAAATGACGATTTATAGTTTTTTAGACGACGTATTATCGATCCTAGTCATCGTGTAACAGGCTTAATAATACAATTGCTTAATGGCTACTAATACCACTGTTCTATTATGGGAGTTTAATGTGATGAATACTGAACAGGATCGCCGACATTTCTCAAGAATTGAGTTTGATGGGCATTGTACAATTGACCTTAATCAAATCGTGCATCAAGCACACTTAGTTGATATTTGTTTGACCGGTGCCCTGGTTCAATCCGCTGAACCAGTTGATATTAGCGCGGGCCAAAAGGCCAGTATCTCTATCGATTTACAGGGTGCTGAGACCAAAATTGATATCTTGGCCAGCCTTGTTAAACGAGAGGCAGATCTGCTCCACTTCCAATTAGAAAATATCGACTTAGAAAGCACAGGCCATCTGCGCCGCTTACTCGAGTTAAACTTAGGGGATGCCGGCTTAATAGAAAGCGAGCTTAAAAAATTAGCCCAAGGCACTGAAAGACACCAGTGATAACGACTAAAAAACACCTTTATTATATGACATCTAAGGCATCAGCCAAAGTTAATACAGGCAAGATTTGCATACCCGTAACGCCACCTTTTGGCACATTTCCCTGAGGCACTATGGCCCGTTTAAAACCATGCTTGGCCGCTTCTCTAATGCGTTCTTGGCCATTGGGAACCGGCCTAATCTCTCCGGATAAGCCCACTTCGCCAATCACCATTAGCGCTTGATCAAGTATCTTGTTTTTGAAGCTAGAAACGACCGCCAGTAACAGCGCCAAATCAGCACTCGTCTCTAGTACTCTAACCCCACCCACGACGTTAACAAACACATCTTGATCACCCATATGCAAACCTCCATGGCGATGCAATACCGCTAACAACATCGCCAATCTATTGCTATCAAGACCCACGGTAATACGCCGCGGGTTGCTCATATGCGACTCATCAACCAGCGCTTGTATTTCAACTAATAGAGGCCTGGTTCCCTCCCACACAACCATCACCACACTGCCAGGACTTGGGGTTTCGCCTCTGCTTAAGAAAATCGAACTGGGGTTTTTTACTTCCTTTAAACCGGTCTCTAGCATGGCGAAGACGCCTAACTCATTCACTGCACCGAAGCGATTTTTATGACTGCGCAAAGTTCGAAAGCGACTATCTGCCGAGCCTTCCAATTGCAATGAGCAGTCAATAATATGCTCTAATACCTTAGGCCCAGCTAGTGATCCATCTTTAGTGACATGACCGACTAAGAAAAGGATTGTACCTGTCTGTTTTGCGAAACGAGTCAGTTCAGCTGCTGACTCTCTCACTTGCGAGACAGAGCCTGGTGCCGAAGTCACCTCTTGCATGTGCATCACTTGGATAGAGTCAATAACAATCACTTTTGGCTGCAACTCTATCGCAGACTGACAAATGGCCTCGACACTCGTTTCAGAGAGCATATTCAATTGTTGCGGCTTTAACTTTAAGCGATTAGCTCGCATGGCGACTTGTTGAAGTGACTCTTCGCCAGTGACATACAATGTAGGCACTGATTCAGCCAAAGACGCCATTACCTGGAGCAACAAGGTACTTTTACCTGCACCGGGATGCCCACCAATTAAGATAGCCGAACCTGGAACCAACCCACCACCGAGCACTCTGTCTAACTCGCTACTGCCGCTGAGCAGCCTCGGCATCTCGGACAGATCTATTTCAGCTAAATTGACCACTCTGTCGGTGGTTTTCCCCACGTAGCCATCAAACCTAGGTTTAGCTTGCGCGGTAACTGCCCCTAAACGAACTTCGGTGACTGTATTCCACTCTTTACAGGCAGAACATTGTCCCTGCCATTTAGGATAATCAGCACCACAATCAGTGCAGACAAAAGCGGTCTTAATTTTTGCCATTAATACGCCTTAAACTCGATAGCGATGCATTAGGCAAAGCCTAAACCATCATGATTGAATGCCCTGCTTATGGGCAGCGAATAGGCAAAAAGTACCGCAAACCAGTAACTACTCTAGCGAAAGTTAGACGCCTAAGCTCGCAGGTTTTTTTGTAATATAGCCTGTGTATACTAATGATATTGAACGCTAAATTCGTGAACGGCATCCACAAATACTTTCGCGTGATCAGGGTTGGAAAATTGGTGAATTCCATGGCCTAAGTTAAATACGTGCCCTTCTCCCGGACCAAAATTGGCAAGCAAGTTCTTAACTTCAGAGCGAATTCGCTCAGGGGAGGCATATAAAACCGAAGGATCCATATTGCCTTGCAGTGCTACTGTATCACCCACTTTGGCACGTGCATCCGACAGTTCGGTTGTCCAATCAATACCCAGTGCATCAGCGCCTGTCGCTGCCATTTGCTCCAGCCATTGGCCGCCATTTTTAGTAAACAGAATAACCGGCACTTTTCTACCATCCGCTTCGCGGATCAAACCAGAAACAATTTTATGCATATACTTTAGTGAAAATTCACGGTACATTTCAGCGCTCAAAACACCACCCCAAGTATCAAAAATTTGCACCGCTTGAGCGCCTGCTAATATTTGTTGATTTAGATAATCAATCACAGAAATGGCTAGTTTATCTAACAACTCATGCATCACATCAGGTGTGGCAAACATCATTTTTTTGATATGTCGAAAATCTTTAGAGGAGCCTCCCTCGACCATATAAGTGGCGAGAGTCCAAGGGCTACCAGAAAAACCAATCAGTGGTACACGACCACTTAGGGCACTGCGAACATCGCGTACGGCATTCATCACATAGTCTAAATCTGTTGCAGCATTAGGTACTTTTAGCGCATTCACATCAGCTTCAGTTCTCAATACTTTTCTAAATTTAGGTCCTTCTCCCTCGGCAAAATACAGGCCTAATCCCATTGCGTCCGGAATCGTGAGGATATCGGAAAACAAAATCGCAGCATCTAGATCAAAGCGTTCTAGTGGCTGCAGTGTGACTTCACAAGCCAATTCACGGTTTTTGCACAGCGACATGAAATCGCCAGCATTGGCGCGAACAGTTTTGTATTCTGGCAGATAACGCCCTGCTTGACGCATCATCCAAACAGGTGTGACGTCGACAGGTTCGCGCAGTAACGCTCTTAACAAACGATCATTTTTTAGTTCTGACATTTTTTTACTCTAAATTTTATTGAAACAGTGAAGAGCACTATCAGTAACAATCAGGCATAAGGTCGAGTTAAAACAGATACTGTGAAACTTAGCGCTACCAAACCTGTTAACTGTCGCAAGCGTTAACCCAGCATTGAAAACTTTACCCCATTGTGAAAGTCCTTAATCCTAGATTTGGCAGTTAGGCGCGAAAAAGTGGTGCAAAATATTGGTGTGCAAAGGAAATTAAGAAAGTTCGTGTTCACCTTATTAGTGATTAGACATTTTCTAGTTTTCTAGGTTCATCAAGAGCTTGTACAGACTTTCGTGATTCGACGGCCGAATTCAGGTTAATAGGTCTCAAATAATGTCGCTATTCTACCTATTTATAGCGAAGAATGCGCTGCTATTTAAAGCTGCCACTGACTTTTGAAAAATTATCAGGCGTGATGGTTAGACATCAAAAAAACGAGATACGATCTGATCTAAGCTGTTTTGGGTTTTAATAACCTGACTATCCTAAACTTGAGAAGGGCAAAATGCGGAGATCTTTGACTGCAGATAAACTAAATAGCTAAAGAGAGCCTCCACTCTTTGGCTATTTTCACTATGAAATTTTACTATTGAGATGATTGCAACGCTGTGAATAACACTCGACTAACGGCTTAAACCTCTAAATAATCCATTATGCCTTCAGCCGCCGTGCGCCCTTCTGCAATCGCAGTGACCACTAAATCAGAGCCACGCACCATGTCACCGCCTGCAAAGATGCTTGGATTTGAGGTCTGAAAGGCAAAATCGCCTTTTTCAAGGGCGACAACTCGACCGTCATCTTCCAAGCGGATGCCTACTTCTGTCATCCATGGCGCCGGGCTAGGGCGAAAACCAAAGGCGACTAAAATCACATCTGCTTCAATAATTTGTTCTGAACCAGCGACGACCTCAGCGCGCTGGCGACCGTTTTCATCAGGTTCACCCATTTGTGTCAGTACCACTTTTAACCCAGTCACTTTACCGTTTTCACCAATCACTGCCACAGGTTGGCGATTAAACTTAAACACCACCCCCTCTTCTTTAGCGTTGACAACTTCGCTCTTTGAGCCAGGCATGTTGGCTCTGTCTCTTCGGTAGGCACAAGTCACTGACAGCGCCCCCTGACGAATAGCGGTGCGGTTACAATCCATTGCTGTATCACCACCGCCTAACACAATGACTTTTTTGTCCTTAAGATTAATAAAATCAGCCGGATCTTTTTCATAACCCATATGGTGATTGGCATTGGAGATCAAATACGGCAGCGCTTCATGGACACCGTTAAGGTCCTCTCCGGGAAAACCGCCTTTCATATAGGTATAGGTCCCCATACCGAGAAAAACAGCATCGTATTGGGTTAACAAGTCACTGACTTTAACGTCGGATCCAACATTTGTATTTAACTTAAACTCGATGCCCATCTTTTCAAACATTTCACGGCGACGCTGCATCACTGATTTTTCTAATTTGAATTCTGGAATACCGAAAGTTAATAAACCACCAATTTCAGGGTGTTTGTCAAAGACTACGGGGGTTATTCCGCCTCGAATCAGTACATCAGCACAAGCCAAACCCGCGGGTCCGGCGCCTATAACCGCGACTTTTTTATCTGTTTTTAGCACATTATCTAAATTGGGTTCCCAGCCCATTGCGATAGCAGTATCGGTAATATATTTTTCAACTGAACCGATGGTGACGGCACCGAAGCCATCATTCAATGTACAAGCGCCTTCACAAAGCCTATCTTGGGGACAGACCCTGCCACACACCTCTGGCAGCGAATTTGTTTGATGCGACAGCTCTACCGCTTCAATAATATTACCTTCAGAAACTAGTTTCAGCCAATCGGGAATGTGGTTATGTACTGGACATTTCCAAGCACAATAAGGATTGCCGCAATCGAGGCAACGATGTGATTGTTTCGCTGCCCGGGCTGGTTTAAAAGGTTCGTATATTTCGGCGAAGCGCCCTTTGCGTACTTCTGCTTCGACTTTGACTGGTCCTTTACGAGACAAATCCAAAAACTGAAAATCATTGTTTAATCGCGTTGACATTTTCTTCCCTCTTGAGAGCTGCTCCACAAAGCAGCGCTCTTTACTTCGCTGTTGGTTTTTACAACATCGGTGAGTGTTTAGTTACTCTAGAGCCTGTCGGACTTAACGCTAATCTACTGCGAAAAATCAGCAATTACTCTTGGCGTACTCGCATATTGGTCAGTAACTTAGTTAAACTAGCCGCCTTGGGCTTAACTAACCAGAAATGACGTAGATAATCTTCTAAATTAGCATACAGCACATGTCCCCACTCACTTCCTGTCTCTTCAGAAAATTCTTTGATCACACTGCGTAAATGGTTTTTGTATTCTTCCATCACCTCAGTGTGAATCCGCTGGATTTCAACCAATTCGTTATTGTACTTATCCACAAAAGATCTATCGGCGTCATATACATAGGCAAAACCTCCGGTCATACCCGCGCCAAAGTTATGACCCGTCGGACCTAACACAACCACTAATCCTCCAGTCATGTACTCACAACAGTGATCGCCAGCCCCCTCTATTACCGCATGTACACCAGAGTTTCTGACGCCGAAACGCTCACCTGCCCGTCCGGCGGCAAACAACTTACCGCCAGTCGCGCCATACAGGCATGTATTGCCAATAATGGCGGTAGAATTAATATTGGTATTAGCGAAGGTATTAATCACAATCTTTCCACCGGTCATCCCTTTACCTACATAATCATTTGCATCGCCCTCAAGAAACAAGTTCTGCCCACCCGCATTCCAGACACCAAATGATTGCCCTGCATGGCCTTTGAATTTAAAGTTGATGGGGGCTTTTGACATACCGTGGTCGCCATGATGGCTCGCAATAATACCAGACGTTCTGGCCCCGACAGAGCGATCACAGTTGGTAATATCAAACTGCCAATCACCGCCGGCTTTAGCCGCAATAGCCTCAGTTGCAACACTTTGCATTTCGGTGTTAAGACCGCCTGCATCGTATGGATCATTGCGCTCAACTTGGCAAGTGTGAGGTATTTTTGGATCGACACCGCTGTCGCTTAAGATAGCGCTTAAATCAAGATTTTTCTGCCGGTTGGTGGTACCTTCAATTACGTCTAACAAATCAACTCTGCCCACCAACTCCTCTAATGATCTCACGCCCAAATAAGCCATCCACTGACGCGTCTCCTCGGCGACGAAGGTGAAGAAATTCTTAACCATATCCACGGTGCCACGAAAGAATTCCTCTCTCAATTCTTCATTTTGAGTAGCGACCCCGGTCGCGCAATTATTAAGATGGCAGATACGCAAAAACTTACAGCCTAAAGCGACCATCGGCATAGTACCAAAACCAAAACTCTCAGCGCCTAATATAGTCCCTTTAATCACATCGAGACCGGTTTTTAAGCCCCCGTCAGTTTGCAAGCGCACGCGCCCTCGCAGTTGGTTGCCACGTAGTGATTGGTGCGCATCCGACAAGCCGATCTCCCAAGGTGATCCTGCATGATGTATTGAGGTCATTGGCGACGCGGCGGTTCCGCCATCGTAGCCTGAGATAGTAATCAAATCCGCGTAGGCTTTGGCAACACCACAGGCAATAGTGCCCACTCCAGGTCTCGAAACGAGCTTAACCGACACCAGTCCCTGTGGATTAATTTGTTTTAAATCGAATATCAACTGCGCCAAATCTTCGATTGAGTAAATATCGTGGTGTGGCGGCGGTGATATTAGGGTGACACCGGGCACAGAGAATCTCAGCCTAGCGATCAATTTAGTAACTTTAGCACCCGGTAACTGACCACCCTCTCCAGGTTTTGCGCCTTGTGCGACTTTGATTTGCATGACATCGGCGTTAATCAAATACTCGGGGGTTACACCAACGCGGCCGGAAGCAATTTGCTTAATCTTAGAGCGCTTGTTGGTGCCATGACGTGCTGGATCTTCACCCCCTTCACCAGAATTTGAACGCCCTCCCAGCTCATTCATTGCCATCGCGAGTGCTTCATGTGCCTCAGGTGACAGAGCTCCAAGGGACATAGCCGCCGAATCAAAGCGTTTTAAAATATTTTTAATAGGCTCAACTTCTGACAGTGCTAGCGGTGTTTGGCTATCAGTTAGTTTAAACATATCACGCAGTGTGGCAACTGATCGTCGGTTGACTAAATCAGCATATTTTTGATAAATTTTTCTATCGCCTGTTTTAACCGCTTGATGAATGGTTGTGACTACATCTGGGTTAAAGGCGTGATATTCACCATCAAACTTATATTTAAATAAGCCACCGGGTCGAATTGGCTTGCGGGCTAGCCATGCTTCTTTTGCCAAGGTTTTTTGATCTTTTTCGAAATCTTCGAATTTAGCTCCTTGGATGCGGCTGCTCACCCCTTTAAAGCAGAGCTCGGTAATTTCATCACTCAGGCCAACGGCTTCAAATAATTGGGCACCTCGATAGGATGCAATAGTCGAGATACCCATTTTAGAGAGAATTTTCATCAAGCCTTTATTTATCCCTCTTCGATAGTTTTCTTGGCTATCAAGTGGATCTAAAGGTAGCTCTCCACTATTACACAAGTCTCTTAACACCCGATAGACTATATAGGGATAGACCGCCGTCGCACCAAAACCGAATAACACAGCAAATTGATGTGAGTCTCTGACACTGCCAGTTTCGACGATAATATTCGAATCGCAGCGTAAACCTTCATTGACTAACTTATTGTGTACAGCTCCCGTGGCCATTGCCGCCGGGATAGGTATAAAACCTTTGGAAAGAGCGGCATCAGAGAGAATTATTATAACTTTACCCGCTCTTACAGCAGCTTCAGCTTCATCGACTGCCGCTTCTACTGCCTGCTTTAGCGACAGTTTCTCTGGGTCATAATTCAAATCGACGGTTGTTACCGAAAAACCGGCGTATTGGTTATCTCTTAGGCGCCGAAATTTACTGGCAGAAAGCACTGGAGTCGTTAAAATAATCCGCCTAGCGTGTTCAGGTGTCTCTTCAAATAAATTTAACTCGGCGCCAATACACGTCTCTAAAGACATCACAACCGCTTCACGCAGTGGATCAATAGGCGGGTTAGTAATTTGCGCAAACTGTTGGCGAAAATAATCGTATAGTGAGCGTTCAGTAGTAGATAGCACTGCCATAGGCTTGTCGTCGCCCATCGAACCTATCGCCTCCATACCTGTTTCACCTAAAGTGCGAATGATTTGATCACGCTCTTCAAAAGTGACATGGAACATTTTCATGTGGGTCTTTACTTCGTCAACCGACATTTTTCTAAAAGATTGCGATTCTTCAGTGAGATTAAATGTCTGCTCAATTCGAAGCGCATTTTCACGCAGCCATTTTTTATACGGTTGCTGTACCTTAAGTTTATTATCGACATCGACTGTATGTAAAATTTCCCCAGAGGCCGTATCTACCGCGAGTATTTGCCCGGGGCCGACTCGGCCTTGAGCAACGATATCTTCAGGCTTGTAATCAAACACGCCAATTTCTGAAGCCGTACAAATAAACCCTTGTTTTGTGATAACCCAGCGTGAGGGGCGCAGTCCGTTCCTGTCTAACATGCACACGGCATGACGACCGTCGGTCATAACCATGCCAGCAGGACCATCCCAAGGCTCCATATGCATTGAATTGTATTCGTAAAAGGCTCTTAACCCTGTGTCCATGGTATCGACATTTTGCCATGCAGGCGGGATAATCGTACGCACCGCACGATACAAGTCCATGCCACCGGTTAACAAAAATTCAAGCATATTATCCATTGAGGACGAATCAGAACCTTTTGTGTTAACAATTGGCTGAAGAGCTTGCAAGTTATCGATTAGCGGCGTGACAAATTTGCTGGCACGCGCCTTGGCCCAGCTTCTATTACCTTCTATGGTATTGATTTCACCGTTGTGTGCCAGCAATCGAAACGGCTGCGCTAAAGGCCAACGGGGTGCCGTATTAGTCGAAAATCTTTGATGGAATGTACAGACGGCAGTCTCTAGTCGAGGATCTGCCAGATCCGTATAGTAATTATCGATATCCTCGGGCATTGTTAACCCTTTATAGGAGATCACTTTATTCGACAAAGTGCAGATATAAAATTCTTCATCTGCCTCTAGGGCTATTTCAGTTTTACGTCTAGCGACAAACAGACTCACCGCAAACTGCTGCTCATTTAAGCCGATGGGTTCCACGAATACTTGTTCTATTTGGGGCTCATGCTCTTTTGCAATAGGTCCTAAACAGCTGTCATCAGTCGGCACCACACGCCAGCCTTTGACCTTAAGATTCTGGGCTGCAAGCTGCTGGTTCATCGACTCGCGAGCGATATTAGCTTTAATAGGATCTGCGGAGAGAAACACCATCCCCACCGCAAATTCTTTGCCTAGATCAACATTCATTTCCTCGCTTAACGCGGCTCGCAAAAAGACCTCTGGAATTTGTAACAGTAAACCACAACCATCTCCCGTTCGACCATCTGCGGCTATTCCGCCACGATGAGTCATACAGACCAATGCCTCTATGGCTTTTTTTAAAAGTTCATGACTAGCGTGTCCTTCAAGGTGGGCCATTAACCCAAAACCACAGTTATCCTTGAATTCATCCGCGCGATAAAGACCTATACTCATAAATCAGCTTCACTCGATAAGTTTATAAGAAACAACCCCTTATCGTATTATTATTTTAGTAACAGCCGTGTTTATAAGGATGTAAGGGGAGGGCTAGTGTACACAGCTATGGCAGTACGAACAATTTATATGCAAGTATTAAGTCAATATACAACAATAAAAACTGATATTTTTTTAAAATAAAGAATAATCTACTGATAGTTAGCCATATCGCAAAACTATTCAATGCTACTCTTTACACTAGAGATACTCTTTACCCAAGGTTTAAGCTGTTGTAACTTAATTGGCAGCTTAGCAATAGCCGCATTCGCAACCGATCTACTAGGGTACTGTCCGTAAATAACAACGTTCCAAAGTTTATTTTTTAGACGCGTTGGATAAGCATACATTTTTTCTGCATTAGGCATACTCGCTATAAACTGCTTGATACTGTCTGACGATTGAGAAGCGATGAGCTGTATAGTAAACCCTGAAGAGGGCCATTTTTGAATAATATTAGCGTTGGACCAACTTTCATTATCCTGCTGATTAGGCCAAAATTTAGGCTTAACGGCAATACTGCTCTCTACAATGACCGTTGTAGATTCAGACTTAATTGGTATGTTTTCTAAGGCCAAGTCATGTACTTCTGACACAAGTATAGTTTGAGTGCTCGCTGTCTTCTTCGCTGATTTATTTAACTCAGAAATCCCGCGCAGCAGTTTCGGATCGATATTCGATTTTAATTCTGCAGAGAGAATCGCTAACTGTTGCTCAGTCCCTAGTCCGCTTAAAACAGTACTCTGAGCATTTAATGGCTCAGCGGATATTATTTTCGGCTCGAGATATAAATCTGATATTGACGGATTTAGGATGTCGGCAATAGCAGCTTCTTGGGGTAGCAGATTTTGTGCAGTGAGTGGTTGAGCATTTACAAACTGCTGAGTGTTTAACACCTCATCATCCACTGCGTTTTGGCTTCGAATAGTCTCTGCTATCGGCTTCTGAACAAGAGGCATCGCAACGGCTTCACTGGTTACCGCTGCAGCTACTCTGCTAGCGCCCAACACAAGTGCTGCGTCCTGATCTATAATTGGTTTTATAGTATCTGACAGTTGGCTTATCTTAAGATCAACCTGGCCTATCTGAGATTTTTCAATGGCCGCGCTCAGCTGACGTTCTTGGGATTTGATTTTTGCAGACAGATCTTTAATTTCTGCTTTGAGCGCATCCGCTTTGGCCTGCTGTAGCACTAGATCATCCTCAATCGGCATGGGAGACTTTAACTGTTGCTTTACTATATCTTCCTCGAGAACTGTGAGACCGACAATAGCGGTTGTCTGCTGCTGTGTAAGGTGCTGGAGTGGGGCGGGATCGGCACCATCTATAATTATCGCCAATTCTTGAGATTGCTGAGAAATCGTCGCTTCTTCAGTAAGGGAATTATCAGAAAAATACTGCCACGAGGATACTGTTGTGATTGCCACTAAAAGAACGACAATTCCAATTACATGTGGCACCGGTAACATAGCCGCTTTGTTGTTCAGCTTTATTTTCCCCGACTGGATCATTGCTGTGGTTACTTGAGTAATTCGGCCGGGGTAGCCTTGAGATTGCATATAAATAGCGGATAGCTGCTTTTTACTGAAATCACTACCGCGCACGAAACGCAACTGTATGAATTCTTGAGTTTCTAAACGACTAAAGGGGTTCAAAATTTCAGTGTGCAAAGTCGCTGTTAAATTTTCGTTTCGAACCAAATTCGAGGCTATGTTGACAAGTTTCTCAGTTCCGACAATGATAATTGACATTTTCCCTAGATTGGCCGCTTGAAGATTAGCCAAACTCTCCGTCGCTTGTGTTGCCAAATAATCAGCATTATCTATAACAATCAGTAGATTACTCTGTAGCTCTGAGAGCCTTTGGATTTTCTGGTGCAAGCTTTCCAGCAAATCATTTGAGGTAGGCTCAAGGGGGTTAACTATCTCATCTACAGCATTATTAAGTAACTTAAGCAGAGTGCCTTGGCTGATATTTTCAGTCAAAACAAAGGCTAGTATACGTGTGTTGTCTTCAACAGCCTGAACTTTAAGCTGTTCTATGACTGTCGTAGCACCGGCTCCAACCGGTCCAGACAACACCACAAAACTATTTGAAAAACGTAACAAGTGAGCAAGCTTGTCTACTAATTGCATTCTCGAGGGAGGCTCAAAATACAAATCATCTGGCATTTTCACACACGTCCTTTTAGCTAGAGCTGGATTGCAGAGACTCTCCAGCCATTGAAAGAGTTTGTATTAATAGATCTATATGAAAATCATCAGTAACTATCGCTTTCCCCAGCGACTCTATCAAGACTAACCTAATTTTCCCGTCAAAGACTTTCTTATCAACGCTCATTAAATTCAAAAAATCTTCAACAGACATATCATTGGGCGCTTGAGTTGGCAGCCCTGCAGCTATAAACAGCCGGGTTACTCTTGCCAGCAATTGACTATCGACCCAACCGAGACGATGTGACAAATCAAGCGCCATTACAGTGCCCGCAGCAACAGCTTCGCCATGTAACCAATTACCGTAGCCTTGATGAGTTTCAATGGCATGTCCAAAAGTATGCCCTAGATTAAGCCAAGCCCTAATACCTTGTTCTCTCTCATCTTGAGCTACAATTTCTGCTTTAATTTCACAAGATCGCTTAACGGCATAACAAAGTGCCTCTGCTTCTTTATGGATCAGAGACTCTATATTTTCTTCCAACCAATCAAAAAAGTCAGCATCATAGATTAAACCATATTTAATCACTTCAGAGAGCCCAGCAGCAATCTCTCTTGCAGGTAATGTGTTAAACATTTCAATATCAGCCACCACCAATTTAGGCTGATAAAAAGCCCCTATCATATTTTTACCTAAGGGGTGATTGACACCGGTTTTACCGCCAACAGATGAGTCAACTTGAGACAGCAACGTAGTAGGTATCTGAATGAAGTTAACACCCCGCTGATAACTCGCTGCTGCAAAGCCAGTCATATCACCAACCACCCCACCACCCAAAGCAATCAGTGTTGTGCTTCTGTTATGTTTCTTTTTTAGTAGCTGATCAAAAATAAGGTTAACATGATCCAAGTTTTTAAATTGTTCACCATCAGGCAAGATTGTAGTGCTAACATCATAGCCAGAAAGCAATCCGCACAAGGTATTTAAATACAAGGGAGCAACGGTGTCGTTGCTTACAATCATCACTTGCTTACCGACTATGCACTTGCTTAAATCACAATTTTGTAAAATATTTGAGCCGACATGTATAGAATAAGTTCTTTCACCAAGTTCAACTTTTAATGAGTCCAATCTACTACTCCAGCATTGCTATTCAGGTTTACTGTTATTAAGTGCGATAAGAATTTGCACTTTAAATGCTCTTTGCTGACCTGCTGCGATCATAAACAGGCTGCGCTTTTTTAAGATAAACTTAAACAATCCATATTTTCTAACAGCCTTATACACTTATACACTACAATTGGTTAGATTCAAGTCAATAGATTTTCCTCGAAAAACTATCGACTTGAATAGACTTTTCATTGGCTTAGATCTGTACAATTAAAAAAACTAATCTTAGAACAACAATAGCCGCTCACAAAGCCAAATCTAGGCTCAAATCAGACTGTGCTAGACGTTTTAAGGTCTCATCTTATTCAATAAATGCCAGCAATTGCATTCAAGTTATTATTGATATTGAGGGAGTTTTTTGATAATTTCAGAAACGACCGAGCGCGGATGGCGTTTGTCCGTAAGGATTTTTAAATCGCAAATTTGATTATATAGTGGCTCCCTTTGTTGCATCAATGTTTCCAACACGGTGCGCGGGGATTCAGTTTGCAGCAATGGCCTATTTTTATCTTTTGAAGTACGCTCAAGTTGCTGTTCTACGGTTGTTTGAAGATAGATAACTAGTCCTCTTGCGCTTAAATTCGCCCTATTATTAGCGCTCAATACAGCGCCTCCTCCGGTAGCAACGATGACCGCTGAGAACAAGCTTATTTCTTCTATGGTCTGCTCTTCGCGGAGCCTGAAGCCAGCTTCTCCTTCAATGTCAAAAATCCACGGAATATTTGCGCCCGCGCGGGCTTCTATAACTTTATCGATATCGTAGAAAGGGGAATGAAGCTCTTTAGCGAGAAGTAGTCCAATTGTGCTTTTACCGGCGCCCATAGGACCAACGAGAAATATATTCAATCTTGACCTTATTTAATGCTTAGACTTTCTCTAATGAGTTTTGGTGTAATAAAGATTAATAACTCGTTTTTCTTGTTAGACTTTCGCGTTTGTCGAAAAAGCGCACCAATCAAAGGTAAGTCACCTAATACTGGCGTTTTTGCTATTGAATTAGTGATTTCATTTCTATACACACCGCCTAAGACTATAGTATCACCATCTTTAACAATCACAGATGTTTTTAGTGCGTTTTTATTAATACTCACTTCGCCATTTGGTAAAACCGCCCCAATTGAATCTTGGGTAAGCTCTAACTCTAGCGCCACTTGATCACCGGGTGTGATTTGCGGAGTGACTTTTAGTGAGAGTACAACATCTTTAAATGAAATAGTCGGGGTGCCATCTTGCACTACCACGTAAGGTATTTCTTGGCCTGATTCAATTTCGGCGGCCTGACCGTTAGTAGTGATAATCTTTGGCTGTGAAATTATTTCTGTCTCACCAGTTGTATTTAGAGCGGTTATTTCGGCACTCAGCTGCACACCGTTGGTACTGATATAGCCAAGCCTTATAGCAGACTGAGCAGTCACGCCTAAATCAACCGCTAAAGGGGCACTTAATCCCCCAGTACTGCCAGGCAGACTAATAGCACCAGCGCCTCCGCCACCGACCACATAGCGCCCGTCATTGTAGCCCAAACCCCATCTTACACCGAGCTCCTTGCTAATATCATTGCTTGCGACGACTAATTTCGCTTCGATCATTATTTGCGATACCGCGACATCAAACTGCTGCAATGTATCGCGTATAACACTTAGTTGCTTTTGTGTCTCCCTTAGCATCAACACATTTGTCGCATCATCAGCAAGCACAAAACCACGCTTACCTATCAAACTTGCCTCCTCTAAGCGCAATTTCATTTCTGTGGACTTGCGATACTTTATTTGAATAAACTCTGTTTCAATCGGAGAGAGCTCTTCTACTTGCTTTTGGCCTTCAAGCTCAATACGCTCTCTCTCCGCTAATTTGGCTGCCGGTGCGATTAACAAAACATTTCCGACTAAGCGCTTATCTAATCCGCGGGTTTTCAAGACTAAATCCAACGCCTGGTCCCAAGGTACATTTTGCAACCGCAAAGTTATATTGCCAGCGACACTGTCATCTACTACTAGATTTTTCTGAGCAACTTCGGCAATGATTTGTAACACAGACCTGATCGAAACGTTTTGGAAGTTTAAATCGATTTTCTCTCCCGTAAATTGTTCTTTGGCCACCACTGACGCATTATTCACAAGTCCTGATTGTGCATTATAGGATCGCTTGCGTTTCGGCCAAAAATCTACGATTAACTCTCTACCGACTTGATAAGACTTATATTTATATGGCTCGGCGCTTGGCTTGATCAGAACACCGCTATTCTGACCTTGAGAAAAAGTATCAATAAACATCACCGGCGAATCAAAATCTTGTACGTCGAGCCGGTTATTAAGCTGATCAGACAAGATGGCGCCTGTCAGATTGACAACTACATTGTGCCCTTCTTCAATAACCTCAATACCCGCCCTATCATCTGATAGCTCAATTTTTACTCGACCAATACCATTTTGTGCTTTTTCAAAATCAATCCCTTGGACCCTAGTGCGTTTGATAATAGGTTTAGATGAAATACTGGGCATTGTTTGATTGGCAGTCATACTTTGCTTATTCGCCCCATCATTCTGACTGGTATCAGACGACTGCTGATTCTCATCTAAAATAATATACAACAGTTTACCTTCAGCATAGCTACTGTAGTTTGAAAGCCTATTGAGATTGGCGACTAACCGAAGACGGCCGTCACCTTGAACTAAGTCTAAGGAACGCAAAGAGTCTTTATCTATAGGATAACTTTGTGCAGAAGTTCCGTTTTCAACACCCCAAAAATCGATCAAAACTCTATCAGGTCTTTTTAAGACGAAAGCTGTAGGCACTGGAGGTGGCGCATCAAAAGACATTTTCAGCTCTATCTTACCTTTACTCAACTGTCGGACATCCACATCCAGTAACAACATATCTTTAGCTAACACGCTATTACTGGCCACTAACAAGAGTAAAAAAAACAGACGAAAAACAGGCTTACTATGACGTTTAAAGACTTGATTAAAGAACAAATTTTGCGGAGTAAACATACTTTTTCCCTATGGATTCTTGGTCTCAATAAGCTCAATATTTCTGGGTCGGGTGATCCACCCTCCTCTACCGTTCGATATTGTTTCTATGAGTTTTATTTCTTCGGCATCGACTTTAACAACTTTACCGTGATCTAGGCCCAGATAATCGCCGACCGCCACTCTATGTATTTCACCTTTCTGATCGACAATTAGCGCCCAGTCACCAGCGGCAGAATTAGCGATATTCCCGACCATTGTGAAGCTTTTTATTGCATAACTTTCTAGATAACTTTTCACACGTTCAGCACTTGGAGGTTGGGTATTACCTAGATCAATTTTTACAGGCAGATCTTGCTCATCACTATCAGGCAAATACTGGACTGAGGCGATAAAAGGATTTCGCAACATGGTCCCCTCATAGACAAAAGCTTCGTAGGCTTCAAAAGCAGGAAGAGACTTAATAGGTCGAGAAGGCCTTGTTTGGACCTCTACGACATGCTGGATTAAATCATCGGTATTTTCTACCCAAACACAGCCTTGCATGACCCCCGTTAGGAAAATATAAAACCCTAAAACCTTAATCAAGTGAATTTTAGTCATCATCATTCCGATAGGTTTTGGCTGTAATTGAAATACTAAGCTGTCCGTTAAGAGTCGGCGTTAAGCTGAAATCATGCAAAGTCACAATCCGTTTAATGGCGGCAATTCCACTGATAAAATTACCTACTTGATGGTATGTTCCGGAAGCCGAAATTTGAATAGGCAACTCAATGTAATACTGTTCTTTTCGCTCAGATTGCAAGGCGATACTTTTAATTGACAAGCCGGAGGCAATAGCTATATTAGTAATATCTTCTAACAGCCCAGGTACTTCTTTTTCAGTTGGAAGCTGGCGTTTAATCTCTTCGAACTGCTCTTCAACATCAGCCATTTGTTTACGCAATCCGGCTAAGTTAGCCACCCGGTTTGACACACCGACGTAAGTTGTCTTGAGCTGTTCTTCTGTGCGAATTTTAGATGCCAATAGTTGTTCTTTATCACTTATATAAAAATGCACCCCCAAGAAAATCGCCATGCAAAACAGCAATAAATAGGAAACTATTTTAACCCCAATAGGCCAAGTACCTGCGATTGAAAAATCCAAGTTGTTTGGATCAAAACCTTTAAAGGCATCGGTTAGTTTGTCAATCAACTTTCAAGCCTCGCGATAAGAGCACATTTAAATTAAAGCTTCTATTTGATGCATTAGCGCCGACTGTGGTTAAGTTCGGCTCACCGAACCAGTCGGATTTATTTAAATTACGCATTAGTTCAGATACATCTTGATTTCTGTTTGCCAAACCGTTGATAGTCAATACTTCGCCACTGCGCACTAAAGAAGTATAATAAAGCTCTTCAGGCAGCACCCTAATCAGCTCATCGAAGTAGCGCACAATTAAAGGCCTATTACCCTGTAAAGTCTGAATTGTTTTTAACCGCGCCAAACGTCTTTCTTTAAGTTTTTTAAGTTTTTCTATCTCTTTAATCTGGGTCTTTAATTGGTTGATTTCTGATTGTAAAAACTGCGTCCGAGCATTTTCTCGCTCAATCTGGATATCAAAATACTGGCCTAATGCAAAAACCACTATTCCCGCGATCAATAGCGAAAATAACAAGTTAGTTAGAAAGCTTTTTTGAGCATCTTCAACCCTCTCTTCACGCCAAGATCTTAAATTTATTTTTACCATGGGCTACCTACTGATCAAAAAATCTAAGTGCCAAACCACAAGCTTTGGCTAACACAGGCGCATCTTTATTTAGACGTTCCTTATTAATCTTTGCCTGCACATCCATCTGCGTAAAAGGGTTAGCCAATTCAACCGAAACACCTAATTCCTCCTCTAGATTCTCTGCAAGCCCTTTAATTGATGAACAACCCCCACTTAAATAAATTTTTGATAACTGATTTTGCACGTTTGAAGAGTAATAAAACTGTAACGCTCTGGAAACCTGCTGACACACTGTATCCCTAAAGGGCTTAATTAGCATTGCCTCTATTTCCATACTAATTTCATTGAGTCTGAATGATTGTTCCACTTCTTCGATGGACATACCACACTGAACATGAATAGCACTGGTCAATTCATTACTGCCGAAGCCCTGCTCTCGGTTGTAAATTATTTCACCTTGAAACAGCACATTTAAGGTCATTGTCGATGCACCTATATCGATAGAAGCTACTAGTTCATCCTTTTGTAAATAATCTCGACTGAGAAACGTAAGCATTCTTTCAATCGCAAAAGTATCCACATCAACAATTTCGCATTTCAAACCCGCTGAGTTGACTGATGCTTCACGTTGAATAACATCATTGTTGCGACAGGCGACCAATAATATTTTATTTAAATCAGCATTGACCGAATGAGGACCTTGTACTTCAAAGTCGATGGCCACTTCATCTAATGGATAGGGAATAAATTGATCTGCTTCAATTTTTATCTGATCTTCTAACTCTGCTTCTGAAAAGGCATTAGATAATTCTAAATGCTTTATGATTACCGCTGAAGAGGGTACTGAAGCAATGGCACTGGTCAATTTTGTGCCACATATTTTAACACCTTTTTCAATCGCTTCTGCGACTTTACCCAACTCTTGCACATGTCCGTCTTCAATGGCAGAAGCTGGCAAACCCACTACAGCATAAGCATCTAAGCAAAGTTCTCTTTTTGAACGGCTAAGCGCAACTAGCTTTACAGAAGAAGAACCTATATCGACGCCCACCCAAGTAGATTTTTTTTTATTAAAGAGACCAAACAATTATTTTTTCCCTGTGAAAAACCAATAATACTAAACTCAGTGTAGCTTATTTGTAAAAATTACAAAATTTCACTTTTAAGCCCAAAAATAAAACTATGTTATATGTAATTGTTCGATATTAAAGCATTAATAGCGAATTCACTAAAGCATTTTAGCCGAATAACGACGCAAACTTCAATAATAAGCGAGGGTATGCAGTTTCTAAATAACAAATAATAACAACTGTTTAACTTTTTATCTATGGCTCTAGGTTCTTTAATAGCATTGAACAAACCACTGTTCAGATTAAGCTTTTATTCATCAACTAACAACAAAGTACACTGGTGGAAAATAGCAGCAATCTATATAATAGTAATTTGATTTTTCTTGATGTTATTTATTCAAAAGGGACGACATGCGCGTACTCAAACTACTCTTTCAATTGATCCTATCGCTATCCGTTTTGGGAATCATTTTAGGTACGGTTAGCATGATTGGTGTCTACTTGTACTTTTCCCCGTCCCTGCCGAATGTAGAAACCCTTAGACAGGTTCATTTCCAAACGCCGTTAAAAGTTCTTTCTAAAGATCACAAATTAATTGCTGAATTTGGCGAAAAACGCAGAACGCCTATCACTTTTGAGCAAATACCTCCGCGCTTTATTAACGCTTTAAGAGCGGCTGAAGACGCTAACTATTTCGAACACAACGGTGTCGACATTAAAGGCCTAGCACGTGCAGTAGTTCAACTCGCCAGAACGGGCAAAAAACAAGGCGGCGGTTCAACAATCACTATGCAAGTTGCCAAAAATTTCTTCCTCACCCGCGAGAAAACGTTCTCACGGAAAATTAGTGAAATACTGCTAGCCTTAAAAATAGAAAGTTCACTCAGCAAAGAAGAGATCCTCGAACTTTATATCAATAAAATTTATCTCGGCCATCGATCTTATGGCATACAAGCGGCCTCCTTCGTCTATTATGGAAAAGACATCAGCGATATAAACCTAGCACAATTGGCTATGATTGCTGGTCTACCGAAAGCCCCTTCAACTTTTAACCCTATTACGAACCCAAAGAGAGCGATAGAGCGACGCAATTGGATTATTGGCAGGATGCTGAGCTTGAACTATATCTCACAGGCCGAGCACAACGATGCCCTATCTCAAGAGGTAAGTGCTTTTTATCACAGCGCTGAAATTGAACTTTACGCGCCTTACATTGCAGAAATGGCCCGCAAAGAGCTCTACGCAAAATATGCTGAAAAAGCTTATACTGACGGATATACCGTCATAACAACGCTCGACAGCAAAATGCAACTCTCAGCCAACAAAGCGGTTAAAAATGGTTTAATGGCCTATGTCAAAAGACATGGTTATCGCGGACCTGAAAAACAATTCGACATTAGCACTCTCAGTGAAAAAGCGCTGTTGAAAATCCTTAGCGCAGAACTCACCCACGCTGACGTTGAGCCTGCACTCGTATTAAAAATCAGCGAAAAAGACGTCCTTGTGTTGAGAAAAAATGCTGAAATAATCAGGCTTCCATGGAAGGGGATGAAATGGGCAAGAGAGTTCAAAAGCGTCAATAGCATGGGCCCTCTGCCAAAAAAACCCACGGACATACTTCAGCTTGGCGATCTGATACGAATTCAAAAAGAGCAAGATATACAAGATAACTCTGAATTTTGGGGGCTGAGCCAAATTCCTAAGGTTCAAGGCGCAATGATCGCCATGAACCCTCTTAATGGCGGGGTGCTATCACTGGTTGGCGGATTCAGCTTTACTCACAACAAATTCAACAGGGCGACCCAAGCATTAAGACAGCCCGGTTCTAATTTGAAACCTTTTATTTATGGTGCCGCACTAGAAGCTGGCTACACAGCAGCCACTACCATCAATGACGCACCTATAGTCCTTCAAGGAGCAACCCTTGAAGGAAATTGGCGTCCTGAAAACTCATCCAGAAAGTTCTACGGCCCCACTCGATTGCGCGTGGGTCTATACAAATCAAGAAACCTAGTTTCAATTAGGCTGCTGCGGGCAATAGGCATAGATTACGCGATAGATTATCTGGCAAAATTTGGTTTTAGTAGAGATCAGCTGCCTCAAAACCTGTCCCTCTCACTCGGCGCCGCTGACATGACACCACTAGATTTAATTGGTGGATACGGACCGATTGCTAATGGCGGCTACAGAATAGATACTTTCTACATTAACACAATCCTCAATCAAGCGGGCGAGGTTATATTTCAAGAAAAACCTAGAACGGCACTTACGCCTGAACAAGAAACGCAACCAGAAGGCACCGCGCAGGCACCGAGAATTATTGACGCACGAGACAGCTATGTTATTTACAGCATTTTACAAGACGTTATTCGCCGCGGCACTGCGACTAAGGCAAAGGTTTTAAAACGACGGGATTTAGCAGGCAAAACCGGCACCACCAATTTACAGCGCGATGCTTGGTTTACGGGATTCAACAGTGAAATTGTCGCTACAGCCTGGGTGGGCTACGACACCCCAACCCCCCTTGGTAAGCGTGAATTCGGTGGCACTGCCGCACTGCCTATCTGGATAGACTTCATGAGGGAAACATTAGCAGGCAAGCCTGAAGCACCATTGAAAAGACCTAGCGGCCTTGTCGACGTCTCTATTAGTGCAAAATCAGGCCTTAGAACTCCCCCCTTAAAAGGCGTAACTGTTAACGAAATCATCAAATTCGAAGATGCTGAACGCCTTGCAGTACAGAGCGTAGAAGCCAACGACTCCACTACTGATGATCTATTTAATTAATCAGTTAATTTATTTGATTTTTTTCAACAACCTTTACCTCTTATTTGAAATGAGATACGTCAATATGCTTTAGACGAGGCTTATTAGAAATAACAGGGACTGATAAAGCAAGCTAATAAAACAGCAAGAAAATTTTAAGCCAGCTCCATTCCCCTACAATTTATAGACATTAAAAAGCCCAGCACGCTGGGCTTTTTAATACTTTAGTTCAAAGCACCAATTCTAGCAATCTTCAATAGAATTTAAAGGGTAGTTAGCAGGCATCGGTAAGCGCGCCACTCCCGAGTCAATTGCCGCTTGTGCTACTGCCATTGACAACTGACCTAATAATCTTCCATCAGTGGGCTTAGGAATGATGTATTCTGGACCGAACGAAAGCGCCTCCAAACCATAGGCCTTAAGCACTTCACTTGGTACCGTTTCTTTAGCTAACGCCGCTAACGCATTCACTGCCGCCGCTTTCATCTCTTCATTAATCACTGATGCACGAACATCCAATGCACCGCGGAAAATAAACGGAAAACCTAGCACATTATTAACTTGGTTAGGATAATCAGAGCGACCTGTAGCCATGATAACGTCATCTCTGGTCGCATGAGTAAGTTCAGGCTTAATTTCAGGATCAGGGTTAGCGCAGGCAAAAATTATCGGAGACACAGCCATTTTAGCCAACTGCTCTGCGGCTAATAAATTAGGCCCGGACAGCCCTACAAATACATCTGCATTGACAATCGCATCGTCCAAAGTACGCTTGTCTGTTTGCGTAGCAAAAATAGCTTTTTCGGTCGACAAATCATCACGCCCCGAATGAATAACACCTTTGCGATCCAACATATAAATATTTTCTACTTTAGCGCCCATATTGATAAGCAACTTCATACAAGCTACAGCAGCGGCACCTGCACCTAAAGTAACAATAGTCGCGGTGGCCAATTCTTTACCCGCTATTTCAAGTGCGTTGATCATACCGGCAGCAGTCACTATGGCTGTGCCATGTTGATCGTCATGGAAAATTGGAATATTGCAACGCTCTATAAGCGCGCGCTCAATTTCAAAACACTCAGGAGCTTTAATATCTTCTAAATTAATACCGCCAAAAGTATCAGCAATTCGGGCGACGGTATCAATAAAAGCCTGTGGACTTTCTGAATCGACTTCCAAATCAATAGAATTAATTCCCGCAAAGCGTTTAAACAGAAGAGACTTGCCTTCCATTACCGGCTTGGAAGCTAGCGGACCTAAATTGCCAAGGCCTAACACCGCTGTTCCATCAGAAATAACCGCAACTAAATTGCCTTTCCCTGTATAACGATAGGCATTTTCAGGGTCTTTTGCAATTTCACGACAGGGTTCAGCAACACCAGGGCTATATGCTAAGGATAGGTCTCTTGCGGTCTCAGCAGGTTTAGTCAGTTCAATACTCACCTTTCCAGGACGAGGAAACTCATGATAATCAAGGGCAGCTTGCTTCAGATCTTCAGACATAGGTGTTGTTCCATTTTATTTATCGCGGTTTAGCGATTCTATAGAAAAGGCACAGGCCAAACAACCTTATAACCATTAAGTTTACACAATAGCTGATAAAATTAAGCAACAGAATTTTTCCTAAGCGAGCACATAGAATAATAAAGCTCAATGCATAGTGCTTATAGAGCGGAGGATTATGTTAGACGCCTAACGTTAAATCGTTATACAGCAGGGATTAAGGTAATATTATAAAGACTAAAAGCAAACGCTAGACATAAAAAAAGCGCTTAACTTCAACGGGAAAGCGCTCTCTTCAAGTAAGCCGTTTTATTTGCGAGTAGATATTGTCGCGAAACGCTTATTGAAACGATCAATACGACCGCCTGAAGTGGCATCTTTCTGCTTACCGGTGTAGAAAGGATGGCACTGACTACATACATCAATATGCAAATCTTTACATAATGTAGAACGTGTCTGCATTTTATTCCCGCAAGAACAACTTACAGCGATTTCTTCGTACTTAGGATGGATAGCATTTTTCATGGGATAAACCTTCAAGGTTCTGTGCCGCCGCTTGATCTTTTGCCAAGCACCGCACTTAGTTAACTTTAATATATAAGACTCAATTTAAGCCAGCAGAAATTATACGGAGCTTCAATCGTCTGTGCAAGTAGATAAAATTTTAAACCGCTATAAACTGAATTAATAATTACAACCACGACAGATAATAGAAGAATGCTAATTTAGAACGCATGCAAGCAGCGATTTCTATTTTCAGACTACTATGCACAGACAAAAAACTTTAGACTGTGGGATGTCTGATGACATCACATATTTTCTGAAACTATTCATTTTAACTTGGTCACTAATGATTTTTTTAAGAGTCGCTATCCCCTCCCCTCTGCGCAAGTTATTTGATTACTTACCTGCGGAGGATCAAGAACCCAGCAAACTCGCTCCCGGCCTAAGGGTCATTGTGCCTTTTGGCAACAGAAAATTAGTGGCTGTTGTGGTCGAAATCGTTACTCACACTGAAGTCAGTAGTCATAAGCTCAAAACCATCATTGATGTGCTTGATGACTCACCGCCACAACCAAAATTCATATTCGAACTCGCCCTCTGGTCTGCACAATACTATCAACACCCGATAGGTGATGCTCTGCTGCAGTCTCTGCCGGTGCACTTACGTAAAGGCGCGCCCTGTGAACGCTTTCACGAATACCTATTTCATGCCAAGGCCAACCCAGCTGAAAGCCTAAGTGACAGAGCCAAGCAACAAATTGCCACTTACGCAACAATCAAACAACATAGCGCGGGAATAAGTGCGGATGCGCTAAAAGCTGAAATAGGCACTATCGCCGCCATTAAGCCTCTCTTAGCGAAAGGCTTAATCGAAAGAAAGCATCGCCCACACTTAAAAAAAACAACTCTTAATCCCCTGAGGGAGCCGGCCAAAACATTAAACCCAGAACAAGCTTTTGCGGTGGCTACTATTATCCAACAGCAGGGCTATAAAACATTTTTACTGGATGGCATTACCGGCTCAGGAAAAACGGAAGTCTATTTACAAGTCATAGAACAAACTTTAAAGGCAGGCAAACAAGCGTTAATTCTAGTCCCTGAAATAGGTCTAACACCACAGACTGTCTCTAGATTCAAAGCTAGGTTTACGGTGAATGTGGTTTATATGCATTCCAATATGAGCGACAAGCAGCGCTTCCAAACTTGGCTGCAAGCAAGAGATGGTGACGCCCAAATCATCATTGGCACAAGATCGGCGATATTCACCCCTCTCGCCAACCCCGGCGTGATCATTATCGACGAGGAGCACGATCAATCCTTTAAACAACAAGAAGGCTATAGGTACAGCGCAAGAGACTTATCCATAGTCCGCGGCCACGGTGAAAACATTCCGGTGATATTAGGCAGCGCGACGCCCTCTTTAGAGTCCCTTCACAACGCAACACAAGGCAGATACAGCTACCTCACCATTAATCGACGTGCCGGTGATGCCAAACCACCGACAGTAGAACTACTTGACATAAAAGGCTGCGATTTAAACGCAGGGATATCCGAGCCATTAATCAGCGAAATACAGCAGCATTTAAATAACAAAACCCAAGTACTTGTTTTTTTAAACCGCAGGGGCTTTGCTCCTAGCTTAAGTTGCCATAACTGTGGCTGGATAGCGCCTTGTAAACGCTGCGATGCACGACTCACTTTACACCAACACCCACCCCATTTGCACTGCCATCACTGCGGCAGCCAAAAACCAGTACCTAAGCATTGCCCAGAGTGTAACAGTGACCAGCTAACCGCAAAAGGCACAGGTACAGAAAGAGCGCAACAGGTCTTGTGCACTTTGTTTCCGGACACGACTATCTGGCGTATTGACAGGGACAGCACCAGTCGGAAGAACGCCATGCGAGACATCATTGATGATATTAATCAGGGACATCCAGGTATTCTTCTTGGTACCCAAATGCTAGCCAAAGGCCATCACTTTGCCAAAGTATCTCTGGTGGCCATTTTAGAGGCGGACAGCGGCCTGTTTAGTACTGATTTTCGGGGCATGGAGCGAACAGCACAATTAATCACACAAGTGTCTGGAAGAGCAGGTCGAGAGAATGTCATGGGTAAAGTCATCATTCAGACCCATCATCCAGAACACCCGCTATTAAAAACACTCGTTGAAACAGGCTATCGGCAATTTGCACATCAGGAGATAGCCCTTAGACAGCAATCGGCACTACCGCCTTTTAGCTATATTGCAATCATTCGCGCCGAAGCCAGCTCATCCGGTAGAGCCGAAGCCTTTTTGAAACTTGCACGAGAGACCTTTACGATTGATCATGTGGCTAGTTTTGGACCTTTCCCGGCACCGATGGAAAAAAAAGCGGGGGTTTTTCGCTCTCATTTAATGCTGCAAAGCAGTAGACGACCGCTACTCCAGCAGTTTCTAAGTCAATTTTGTCTGCAATTAGAGCATCACCCACTCTCCGCTAACGTTAGATGGTCTATCGATGTAGACCCATACGACATGTTCTAACTAACGTCAGAACCATCAGACAATACCTCGACACCTGCAACCAATAAGAATACGCATTGAATGTTAGCGTCAAACTAATTAAATTAGTCCAGAACTCAGGCACTGAACACTACGATCAAGGTATTTTAGCAGTGCAAATTCCACTCTTCATTATTTAATACAGCTAAAACGCTCTGAAATAAACCCAATAAATGACATTTGAGACATTTGCAGAATTACTACGCTCAGTAATAAAGTCTTAAAAAAACTCAAAATCCTGATTTATATAAACGCCGGTTTTTAGCCGGTTCTCCTTGTACCACCTTCGCTCGCGAGTTCGTGCAGAGGACTGATCTTATTAAATCGAAAAATTTTCGACCCATAGAGATAACCCACGTAAAATTGCTGCACTGATTACTCAAGTATTGCCTGGATCCGGGCGACAGCTGGCCCCAGATTTTATTTTTAGGAGCTTGCCTAAGTAAAGCTTTATATTCTGCTGCCAACAAGAGATAATAACCGACTTATTTTCTTATACCGCACCATTTTATTCTTAAACTTTGGTAATCGTCTTTAAATGAAACAGCACATCACAGGACTAATTCAAGCGGCGCTTGACAGCTTAGTTCAAAAAGGTTCACTTCCTGCAGATATAAAACCTAGCATTATGATCGAAAATACTCGTGACAAAAGCCACGGTGATTTAGCATCTAATGTAGCGATGACATTAGCAAAGTCCGCACGGCGCAACCCACGTGAAATCGCTGCAATGATTATTCAAGAATTACCTGTATCCGAGCGGCTTACAAAAACCGAAATAGCCGGCCCCGGATTTATCAACTTTTTTATCACTAGCGCCTCCGCTACTAGAGTAGTAGCCGATATACTGGAGCAAAAATCTAGCTTCGGACAGATAAAACAGCAGTCACCTGAAAAGATCCAAGTCGAATTTGTATCTGCAAACCCAACCGGTCCATTGCATGTAGGCCATGGCAGGGGTGCTGCCTATGGCGCGACAGTGGCAGACATTCTAGCGGCCAATGGCGCACAAGTCTCTCGCGAATATTATGTCAACGACGCCGGACGCCAAATGAATATCTTAGCGGTTAGTGTCTGGCTACGCTATTTAGAAATTTACCTTGTCGATTTTGCCTTTCCTGCCAACGCCTATAAAGGCCAATACGTCTATGACATTGCCCAATTGGTAAAATCCAAGTTTTCTGACCAATTTGAGGTTAGCTACGCGCAAGTATTTTCAGAATTACCCTTAGATGAGCCACAAGGTGGTGACAAAGAAAAATATATAGATGCGCTGATCAGTCGCTGACATACGCTTTTAGGTGAAGAAAATTTTCTGGCTTTGTTTCAAGTAGGCTTAGATGCTATCCGCGATGATATCCGAGATGACTTAGCTGGTTTTGGCGTCAACTATCAAGAGTGGTTCTCAGAGCGCTCTCTGACCAGCACAGGCGATGTTGATAAAGCACTGCAACGCCTGCAAAACAAGGGTCACTTGTTCGAAAAAGAAGGTAACACTTGGTTCAAGTCGACCGCTTTTGGCGACGACAAAGATAGAGTGGTAAAACGCGCCAACGGAGCGACGACCTATTTCGCATCAGACATCGCCTACCACATGAATAAATTCGACCGCGGTTTCGATAAAGTGGTTAATATCTGGGGTGCAGACCATCATGGTTACGTCACGCGTGTAAAGGCGGCAATACAAGCACTAGGGTACAACCCCGATAACCTAATCGTGAAATTGGTCCAATTTGCCATCTTGTATCGCGGGTCCCAAAGAGTTCAAATGTCAACTCGCTCAGGGTCATTCGTCACTTTGAGAGAATTGCGTGCCGAAGTGGGTAAAGATGCTTGCCGTTTCTTCTACGTGACACGCAAAGCAGACAACCACATGGACTTTGATCTTGAGCTTGCAAAATCGCAATCTAAAGACAATCCTGTCTATTATATTCAGTATGCCCACGCCAGAATTTGCAGCGTACTAGAGAAACTCCAGGACAGTCATTGGGCACTGGACATTGATATTGGGCTAGCAACATTGGCCAGTTCTAGTGACGAGGCTGAGAAACTGCTCTTAAACCAGCTGGCAAAATACCCCGAGACTTTAGAGAATGCAGCGGCGAATTATGAGCCTCATCTGGTCGCTAACTACTTAAAAGACCTGGCGGGCGAATTCCACACATATTATAACTCTAACAAAATGCTGATCGCCGATGACCTGCAAAGAAACGCCCGCATCACCTTGAGTTCAGCGGTAAAACAAGTACTCGCCAATGGTCTCTCACTGCTAGGGGTTGATGCCCCTCAACGGATGTAATTAGACAGATGGCCTCTAGAAAAGACTTTGCTGGTAAAAAACCCAAGAGCAACCAATCTGCCAGCAAGAAAAGCGGGGCCGCTGTTGCGCCTGCCGAACCTGCAGCCGCAAAGCTAAGCCCCTCTAGAAAGGTCCACCACAGCAACTTGCCTAAAAGCCCATGGAAATTGATGTTAGCCAGTGTTCTGGCTATTTCTGTTATCAGCTTTTTACTGTTCAAGCTCAGCAATGTTGACCCAAGAGAGATCGGGGAAAATGGCATTGCAGCGCTTATCGAGGAAAAGATCGCCAACGACACAACAGTGATACCTCAAGAAAAAGATGATCCTGAAGCGATCTCAGTGCAAACCAGCCAGAAAACAAAAAACCTAGCCACCCCAAAACCGACAGTGGTTCCAGTGTCTGAGAAATCCACGCAAGCAGAGCAAAAAGAGCCTTATCAGTTCTATGAAGTATTAGCTAAGAACTCCGTAAAGACTGAAACCATAGCCGCGTATAAATCGACCCCCAAAACAGCTAAGCTAAAAAACAAAACCTTGCTGCAAACTGGTTCATTTCGCAACTTAAAAGATGCACAAAATATGAAAGCTAGGCTGCTGTTGAATAACTTGCCAAATGTCACTGTAAGTAAAACCACTTCGAACAAGGGTGTTTGGTATCGTGTCAGAACCGGACCTTTTATCACTTTTAATCATTTAAAAAATGCGCTGGTTAAATTAAACAAACTTAAAATTAACTCCCTACAGGTTCGCGTGAATTAAAGCGGTTGCCCAGGGTATTAGTTTGTTTAAGACAAAGCCCTCTTGAATTTAGCAAATACGCTACCATAGTCTATCTATCGTTTATATTAGAGTATCGAGCAATGACCACTATAGTATCTGTACGTCGCGGCGACTGCGTTGCCGTTGGCGGCGACGGCCAAGTTTCTCTTGGTAACACCGTCATGAAAGGCAGCGCCAAGAAAGTGAATGTGCTCAGCAAACACCAAGTCATTACTGGGTTCGCCGGCTCTACGGCGGATGCCATTACCTTGCGCGATTTGTTTGAACAGCAACTTGATAAACACCAAGGCAATATTGTGAATGCCGTTATACATTTAGCCAGAGAGTGGCGCAGCGACAAGGTATTGCGCCGCCTAGAGGCGTTAATGTTGGTCGCCAACAAAGAAAAAACTTACTTGCTATCAGGTACTGGGGACGTAATCGAACCTGAACATGGCGTCATTGCTATAGGATCTGGTGGCAACTTTGCTCACGCGGCTGCGATGGCACTGGTGCAGAACAGCCAATTAGACGCCAAATCAATTGTTGAAAAAAGCCTTCATATAGCCGCTGATATTTGCGTCTTTACCAACCACAATCAAGTAATAGAAACCTTAGATTCTGTGCAGGAGAACATCCATGTCTAGTATGACACCCCGCGAGATAGTGCACGAATTAGATCGCCATATTATTGGTCAAGATGCCGCTAAAAGAGCGGTTGCTATAGCCTTGCGAAACCGCTGGCGCCGCATGCAACTCAACGATGAACTAAGGACCGAAGTTTCACCTAAGAACATCCTAATGATAGGTCCTACCGGCGTGGGTAAAACTGAAATTGCCCGGCGTCTGGCTAAACTGGCAAATGCACCTTTCATAAAGATTGAAGCAACTAAATTTACTGAGGTCGGTTATGTAGGCCGTGACGTAGAAACCATAATCCGCGACTTGGTTGACATGGCAATCAAAATGGTACGCGAACAAGAAACCAAAAAGGTTCGCTTGCGCGCCGAAGACCTTGCGGAGGAGCGTCTACTTGACGCCTTGCTAACACCTGCCAGAGAGAGCGCTTCTGACGGCATTGGTACTAGCGCCGAAACCAATAGTGCAACGCGGCAGATCTTCCGCAAAAAGTTACGCGAGGGAGACTTAGATGATAAGGAAATTGAGATCGAATTAGCCCAATCCGCTATGGGTGTTGAGATTATGGCACCTCCTGGTATGGAAGAAATGACTGGCCAGCTACAGAATATGTTCTCCAGCATGGGCGGCCAAAAGAAACAAACTCAACGCCTTAGCGTCAAAGACGCCTATAAAGCACTGATTGACGATGAAGCCGCCAAATTAGTCAAAGAGGACGATATCAAACAAAAAGCTATTTACGCTGTAGAGCAAAATGGCATTGTCTTTCTCGATGAAATAGATAAAGTTTGCAAGCGCGGCGATGCGGGTGGATCTGGCGGCGATGTATCACGTGAAGGCGTACAAAGAGATTTATTACCCTTAATCGAGGGTTGCACTTTAAGCACCAAATACGGCATGATCAAAACTGATCATATTTTATTTATTGCCTCGGGTGCTTTTCATTTGGCCAAACCTTCAGACTTAATCCCAGAGCTTCAAGGTCGCCTGCCGATAAGGGTAGAATTAAACGCCCTAACGGCCCATGATTTCCAACGTATATTGGTAGAACCTAAGGCCTCTCTCACCGAGCAGTACCGAGCTCTGATGAAAACAGAAGGCGTTGAGATTAGCTTCAGTGATGAAGGGATTTCAAAAATTGCCGAATTGGCATTTCAAGTCAACGAACAAACTGAAAACATTGGCGCTAGACGCTTGCATACTATGATGGAACGCTTACTCGAAGAGCTATCATTTTCTGCATCTGACCAATCAGGCGTCAACCTTTTGATAGATACAGATTATGTCAACGCGCATTTAGCACACTTGAGTGAGGATGAAGATTTAAGTCACTATATACTTTAATGGGATTAGATCTTAACCCCAATTCGATCACATTTGTCGTTAAAAAACGGAGTACCTTTAATGCAACCTGCACCTAGCGCAATAAAATTACATAAAAAATCTAAAAGTTTAGAATTGACTTTTACCCAAGGTGATTTTGAGCTTCGTGCAGAATATCTTAGAGTGCACTCTCCTTCTGCAGAAGTCAGAGGACATGGCATTGGTCAAGAAACCCTGCAGGTAAACAAAAAATTTGTGGGCATAACTAATCTTGAAATTACTGGCAATTACGCCTTGAAAATCAGCTTTGACGACGGTCATAACACAGGGCTTTTTACTTGGGAATACCTCTATGATCTCTGCATTCATCATGATCAATATTGGTCAAGGTATTTAGAAAATTTAGCAGAATCAGGACAGTCCCGCGATGATGGTCTGATCAGTTTTAGCTAGGAAAACTTGCCCACGAAGCACATTAAAAGAAAAAATGGTCGCGCTATTGCAAGCCCTAAGTTGGCAAATCTTAGGATTTAAAATAATGCGCTCTATTTAACTAAAACCTGAATAAGTGATTTCACTGCAACATCGAATACAAGCCCTTGATTTTGCATCCGTTAGAATAATACTTAGATATTTCATGGCTTCAGCTATGATTCTCAATTCCAACGTAAACAGATAACATACACTCTATATCCACTTTGAAGTAACGGAATCAGGTAAAACTGATTCCTATCTTTAACTTTCAGGGCTACAATTGTCGCAATCTAATCCAAGCGATAAAGACAATGAGCCAAAAAGACCAGAGCACGACTGATTTTGGGTACAAAGAAGTCCCGACAGACGATAAAGTTAAACATGTTGCCGATGTATTTCACTCTGTTGCCACTAAGTACGATGTGATGAATGATTTAATGTCCGCGGGTATACATCGTATCTGGAAAAAGCTCACTATTGAACAAAGTGGCGCGCGTGCGGGCATGAAAATTTTAGACATTGCCGGCGGCACTGGAGACTTAACCTTAACATTTTCAAGAATTGTCGGCAGTGAAGGCCAAGTAACGCTTGCTGATATCAATGATTCAATGCTGAAAGTAGGCCGTGACAAACTCACCGACAAAGGCGCTGTCGCCAACATCAAGTTTGTTCAGGCAAATGCCGAGAGCCTACCTTTTCCCGACAATTATTTTGACATCATCACGATAGCTTTTGGGCTGCGTAATGTGACCGACAAAGACGCCGCGTTGCGCTCGATGCAAAGAGTACTCAAGCCCGGTGGAAAATTAATGGTGCTAGAGTTCTCCAAGACAGACAACGCCATGCTATCGAGCGTTTACGACATCTATTCGTTTAATATTTTACCCAGAATAGGCCATATTATTGCCGGCGATGCTGACAGCTATAAGTACTTGGCGGAATCCATTCGCATGCACCCAGATCAAGAAACATTAAAATCGATGATGCAAGACGCCGATCTTGTCAACTGTAAGTATCAGAACATGACGGGCGGTATTGTTGCATTGCATACTGGAATAAAACCCTAATTTTCAACTGAGGATATCCCAATGCTAGCAACGGCTGTGATCCTAATGCTTGAGAGTACCATTAATAGATTAATCACTAGTGACGAAGTAACCGCAGACGCTCTAGCCGCGATGGCCGCAAAAACAATAGAAATTAAGGTAACTGACGCCCCTATCCATTTTTATGTGCTCCCGCACAACCGAGGTATACAACTACAAAGCTATTATGAAGGCCCTGTGGATACCCTTTTTAGTGGAAATCTGCAGCAGTTCAGGCGGATGCTTATTGCCGATGATAAAACTAGCCAGTTGTTTGGAAACAGTATTGAAATTACTGGCGACATAAAACTGGCAAGTAAGCTACAGCGAATATTAGCCAATACTCAAATCGACTGGCAGGGCTTAACGGCGAATATTACTGGCGACTTAATTGCCCACCAGCTCGCTGAGTTAGTAAATACTGGTAACGCACAGATGAAGCGCACTCAGCAGAGCTTAGGATTGAACATTACCGAGTATCTACAAGAAGAAATTCACATGCTTCCCTCGGGTATTGAAGTCACAGGTTTCATTCAAGATGTCGATGAAACCAACCGGGCAACACAGCGATTAGACGCTAGACTGAACGCCTTTGATACCGCCATCAAAGCTTGCAAAGCAAATAATTAGAAAGGCTTGAGGACAACTAAAATTAGAATAGGTACAAACATAAGTAATGGTAACTCATTGTACAGACGATAGTACTTACTGCTCCTTAGTAGCTTTCCCCTCTGCATTTGCCGAACATAGCGACCACAATTCATATGGTATCCCATTAGCAGTATCACGAACAACAACTTGGCGTGCAACCAAGCACCGCTAAATCCGTAGCCTAACCATAGCCATAGCCCTAGAATAAGCGTTAAGGCAGACATTATACTGATAAATCCGTAGAGTTTTCTGGCCATTATCTGCAGGCGTCGAACATCTTCCCCCGCGACTTCCCCCTCCACAAAATGCACAAAAATTCGCGGCAGATAAAAAATGCCCGCCATCCAACTGGTCATTGCTAGAATATGAAATACTTTTATCCACAGCATAATTTGCTCTTGTCTCGTATGATCCTAAATTCGGCAGTATAATCACCAATAAGATGATCAAGAAAATTTCTAATTTACATTGCAAACCAATATACTGCACATATTTTTCGCACTTAACTGCTGAACCTAAGATAATGATGGTCTGCGCTATTTTAACCCAGCCGCACAAGAGCGTCTATTCGAATATATAGCTTTAGAACGACCAGTAACGGTAATATTACTACTTGATCAATGATGCTTTATTAAGCACACTATGCTTCAATTTATTTTTTTGTAAAAGAGACTTATTATGGGTTTATTTTCATCTTTAAAGTCAATGTTCAGCAACGACTCGGCACCTTCAGCACTTAGTGTTATGCCGAGTGAAACTTATAAAGAATACATTATCACCCCCGCGCCAATACCCGATGGTAGCCAGTTCAGAGTCAATGGAAGTATACAGAAAGACCAAAAAAGCCATCAGTTTATCCGTGCTGATGTGTTAGCGAGCAAAGAGGAATGCGCTCAGGAAATGATCCGCAAATCAAAGCTAATGATTGACCAAGTAGGGGAGGGACTTTTTAGATAGCCAAGCTCAGGCAAAAGAGCAGCAGGCACAATAGTGATTGCAGCCTGCTGATACCGCTTAAGCTCGGCTTTGTAACATCGCAACCGCTGGCAGTACTTTGCCTTCAACAAACTCTAAAAAAGCGCCTCCCCCAGTTGAAATATAAGACACTTGGGATTCGATCCCGTACTTGTCAACCGCTGCCAAGGTGTCGCCTCCACCGGCAATTGAAAAACCTTGATTACTGGCTATAGCCATGGAAATAGCTTTAGTACCGGCCGAAAATTGATCAATTTCAAACACTCCTACAGGCCCATTCCAAATAATCGTCTGCGCACTTTCTAACAATGTGGCTAAACGCTGAGCAGACTCGGGGCCAATGTCTAAAATCATCTCATCTGCCGCCACATCTGCAACAGCTTTGACCTTTGCAGCCGCAAATTCAGAAAATTCAGTGGCGACCACTACATCAGTCGGCAAGGGAATATCCGTTTTCTCCATTAACGCTTTAGCTAAAGGAATCAGTTCATGCTCACACAGTGATTTACCGACCGGAAAACCTGCGGCTGCCAAGAAAGTATTGGCAATTCCACCACCGACAATCAATTGATCAACTCTCGTGCTTAAGGCATTCAATACTTCGAGCTTAGTCGAGACTTTAGAGCCTCCTACTATCGCCATGACGGGAGATTTTGGCTTATCAAGTGCTTTGGCGAGCGCCTCTAGTTCTCGCGACAATAAAGGCCCCGCACAAGCGACATCGGCAAATTTAGCAATACCGTGAGTGGAGGATTGAGCTCTGTGAGCTGTTCCAAAGGCATCCATTACATAGATATCACAGAGCGCTGCCATCTTCTTAGAGAGCGCTTCATCATCTTTCTTTTCACCTAGATTGAAGCGGACATTTTCAAATAACACTATCTCACCCGCATCAATCGAAAAGTCATCCGTAAGCCAATCTTTAATCAAAGGCACTGAAGAATTTAGTAGGCCAGCTAAGTGCTCTGCAACGGGGGCCAATGAATACCGTTGGTCATATTCTCCCTCAGTAGGCCGGCCTAAATGAGACATTAACATCACTTTAGCACCGCCTTGAAGTGCCAGTTGGATAGTCGGCAGACAAGCTCTAATACGGGCATCAGACGTCACTTTGCCATTTTTAACAGGGACATTGAGATCCTCTCTAATTAAAACTCTCTTGCCGGCTAAATTTAACTCAGACATTTTTAAAATGCGCATAATATTTCCTAACTGGGATTAAGTTAATACAGGTGGTAGTTATTGGCGCTCTTGATGCAGCCAGTAGTGGGCAACATCGAGCATCCGATTGGCAAAGCCCCATTCATTATCAAACCAGCAAATGAGTTTAAGCAAATGGTCTCTGCTCACTTTGGTTTGTGTTCCATCGACAATGCCAGAGCGCTGATCATGATTGAAGTCCACTGATGCATGAGGCTCATTAGTATAACCTAGCACCCCTTTATATTGTGAACGAGCGGCTTGCGCTAACAGTGCATTGACTTGAGCAACACTGACTTTTTCGGCCAGAGTGACACTGATATCCATCATAGAGACATTAATGGTCGGCACCCGTATATGTAGACATTGGAATAGGCCAGCGAGGTTCGGTAAGATTCTATCGATGCCTTTGGCTAGGCCTGTATCGACAGGCACCATAGAGCTCATAGCGCCACGGGTCAATCTAAGATCATTTTGATGGTAACTATCAATAATCGGCTGGTCATTCATCGCTGAGTGGATGGTGGTAGTGACTGCCGCTTGAATATTAAAATGCCGATCAAGCTGGTCCAAAATAGGTGTAATACAGTTAGTAGTGCAAGAGGCAGCAGAGACAATTTGCATGTCACTCTCTAGCAACTGATGATTGTAGCCATAAACGATGGTTGCATCGACATCGGCCAGTGCTGGGTGCGAAAAAAGTAATTTTTTTGCCCCGGCATCTAAGTGTAGCTGTGCTACAGATCTTTCATTAAAAGTACCTGTGCACTCAATCACTAAGTCTATTGCCATCGAATCCCAAGGTAATTTTTGTGGATCGGCTTGATTGATTACTTGAATATAGTCGCCATTTATAATCAAACAGTCATTTGCTTGCTCTACTTGAAACGGGAATCTACCGTGAATCGTATCGTAGCGCGTTAAGTAAGTGACGGTATCGATATCTGACAGTTCATTAATCGCTACTATCTGCAAATGTGATTGCAGCGATCGCTCATATATAGCCCGCAAAACGCACTGACCTATACGACCATACCCATTAATGGCAACACGATAACTCATGAGCATTTATCCCAGTTAACTAGTATGTCAGTTGTGTAGAAACCCCTAAAAGGTACTTAAGGGTTTCTAGGAGCATGACGGACTTAGCGCTAATCTACTTTTTCTCACTACAATCTGCCAAGTCAGAAAAATTCTTAGTGTGCTTTAGAGCAGCGCTTTGGCTTTAGCGACCACGTTTTCTACAGTAAAGCCAAAGTGAACAAACAGTTCATCTGCAGGTGCTGATTCGCCAAAGCTAGTCATGCCAACAATAGCACCATTGAGCCCAACATATTTATACCAATAATCAGCTTGTAAGGCTTCTATTGCCACACGAGCACTGACGTCGGCTGGTAATACTGACTCTCTATACGCTGCATCTTGGGCATCAAAAACATCGGTTGAAGGCATAGAAACTAGGCGAACATTGGTGCCATTTTCTCTCAATTTGGCCGCCGCTTGAGCTGCCAGTCCAACTTCTGAGCCGGTTGCGATCAAGATCAGATCTGGCGCGCCATGGCTGTCTGATAAAATATAACCACCTTTAGAGATAGCATTCACTTGTTCAACAGTTCTCAGTTGATGTGCGAGATTTTGACGTGAGAACACCATTGCAGTTGGGCCCTCTTTACGCTCAACTGCCATTTTCCAGGCTACTGCTGATTCGACCGCATCACAGGGACGCCAAGTGCTCATATTAGGCGTATGTCGTAAATTGGCGACTTGTTCGATTGGCTGATGCGTGGGACCATCTTCACCTAAACCTATAGAATCGTGAGTGTATACATGTATCGCTTGGATCTTCATTAAAGCCGCCATGCGCAGCGCATTCCTAGCATATTCCATGAACACCAAAAAGGTGGCGCCATAGGGAATAAAGCCACCGTGCAACGCCAACCCATTCATAATGCCCGACATACCAAATTCACGCACACCGTAATTAATATAATTACCTGACGCATCTTTAATGTCGATTACTTGGGCGCCAGACCATTTAGTGAGGTTTGAACCCGCTAGATCAGCAGAGCCGCCTAAGAACTCAGGTAACATTGGACCATAGTTATTAAGGGCATTTTGTGAGGCCTTACGCGAGGCGATGGTCTCACCTTTCTCGGCCAGCTCGCTGATCCAAGCATCGGCTTTGGCAGAAAAATCAGCGGGTAAATCACCGGCGAGGCGACGCAGCAGCTCAGCGGCTAAGTCAGGATAGACCTCGGCGTAATCGCTCAACAATTGATTCCAATCATTTTCCGCTACACTGCCAGCGGCATTCGCATTCCAGTCGGAATATATTTCATCGGGAATTTCAAACGGGGCGTGTGACCAGCCTAATTTCTCCCTTGTCATAGCGATTTCTTCATCGCCGAGAGGCGCACCGTGACATCCCGCCGTGCCTTCTTTATTGGGCGATCCAAAACCAATGACCGTCTTACAACAGATAAGTGTCGGCTGAGTTGTGTTTGCTTGGGCCGTTTCTATCGCCGCACGAATTTGATCTGGGTTATGCCCGTCGACATCGGCGATAACTTGCCATCCATAAGCTTGGAAACGTTTAACAGTATCATCGGTAAACCAGCCCTCTACTTGACCATCAATTGAGATGCCATTGTCATCCCAAAAACCGATTAATTTACCTAGGCCTAAGGTGCCTGCGAGAGAGCAAACTTCATGAGAAATACCTTCCATAAGGCAACCATCGCCCATGAAGGTATAAGTATAGTGATCGACAACATCAAAATTTTCTCGATTGAATTGTGCCGCTAAGGTTTTTTCAGCAACCGCAAAGCCAACGGCATTACTGAGGCCTTGACCCAATGGTCCGGTGGTTGTCTCTACACCTGGACAGTAACCGTATTCAGGGTGGCCGGCGGTTTTGGCGTGCATTTGGCGGAAATTTTTGATGTCATTTATAGAGACGTCATAGCCTGTCAAGTGCAATAAGCTATAGATCAGCATTGAACCATGCCCATTGGATAGCACGAAGCGGTCGCGATCATACCAAGATGGATTGCTCGGGTTGTGCTTGATAAAATCATTCCATAGTACTTCGGCAATATCCGCCATCCCCATAGGGGCGCCTGGATGACCTGATTTTGCTTTTTGTACAGCGTCCATACTCAAAGCGCGAATTGCATTTGCCAGTTCTCTACGAGCAGACATTCAATAACTCCTGGGGTAATCCCCATTAAATTAGCCAAAATTTGGAAGCAGCCACAAAAACCAGTTTTGAACCTGACTTAATGAAAACACATGTCTTCAGTGCAATTTCCCGAGGCCGCAATTTTCGCGCAGAATGCGCTAAGCTTCAACGCAAAATCGCAAATAAAACGCAAAGTGAGTAATATTCATTTTAAATGCGAAATATTTCATATAAAAACATCACGAATTACCTGCAAAACTTTATCTATAGTTATAAAATACGTTTTTTTTATTACAAGCTTAAATAGAGTGCGGCTGCATCGGCGAGTCTTAATCACTATGCTGAGAATCCTCTTAACCAGCCCGGTATTTTTCCTGCTGATAACGATGTCCATAGATACGCGATGTAAAAGCATTGCTTTGCACCTTTTATAATAAAGGCAACAGCTTATAAAGAGCAAAAAGGCTCTGTGAAACGATCTAAGTTCGCTGAGCGAAGCTATCAGTTGAACAGACTACAAGGTAATTAACATGAGCGAATACAATTTATTCACTTCGGAGTCAGTCTCCGAAGGGCATCCTGATAAAATAGCCGATCAAATATCTGATGCGGTACTCGACGCCATTATTACTAAAGACAAACACGCCCGTGTTGCCTGTGAAACTATGGTAAAAACTGGCGTTGCTATCGTCTCTGGTGAAATTTCAACCAACGCATGGGTAGACCTTGAAGATTTAGTTCGCGGGGTTATTAACGACATTGGCTACACTTCTTCTGATGTCGGCTTTGATGGCAATACTTGCGGCATTATCAATATCATTGGCAAACAATCTGTCGACATAGCTCAAGGTGTTGACCGTGCTACTTCTGAGGAACAAGGCGCAGGTGATCAAGGGCTTATGTTCGGTTATGCCTCCAACGAAACAGACGTTCTAATGCCAGCACCTATCACCTATGCTCATCGCCTAATGGAGCGCCAAGCAGAGGCCAGAAAATCTGGATTATTGCCATGGCTGCGACCGGACGCTAAATCCCAAGTCACCTTCCGCTATCAAAATGGCAAACCTTGTGCTGTTGATGCCGTCGTGCTTTCAACGCAACACGATCCTGATATTTCACAATCCGACTTGCAAGAGGCGGTGATGGAATTAATTATTAAGCATGTGCTACCTGAACAATGGTTAACAGCCAATACTAAATACCACATTAACCCCACTGGTAATTTTGTCATAGGTGGCCCGGTAGGTGACTGTGGCCTGACAGGAAGAAAAATAATTGTCGATACTTATGGCGGTATGGCGCGCCACGGTGGAGGTGCATTTTCCGGCAAAGACCCTTCCAAAGTTGATAGATCGGCGGCCTATGCAGGACGTTATGTTGCCAAAAACATTGTCGCCGCTGGTCTTGCCGATCGCTGTGAAATCCAGATATCATACGCGATAGGTGTAGCGCAACCGACCTCTATTTCGATCAACACTTTTGGCACCGGAAAGATTGCCGACAATTCAATCGTCGCCCTGGTTAATCGACATTTCGATCTGCGTCCTAACGCGATTACACGCATGCTAGATTTACTCCACCCTATGTACCGCGCAACCTCTGCTTACGGACATTTTGGTAGAGAAACCGTTGAAATGACAGTAGCGGGAGAAACTTTTTCTGCCTTTACTTGGGAGCGAAC
>JAWUWK010000021.1:0-20390 GCA_034111875.1 Gammaproteobacteria bacterium | reverse complement strand
TTCTTTATCTTTTTCATATAATGCTATTGATTGGCCTTTTTCTTCATTCGAGTGTGCTTTGTAATTACAGCAAACTATTAATCTTTGCTCCGTATCCATTTATTTTCCTTAATATTCGTATATTATCTTTCCTGATCACCCACCATTTTCAGAAATAGATAATTGATCAAAAAAGCAATGCTATATATTTGTACAGTTTTAAGCATTTTCATCCATGAGGAACTACATCATCTTTGAAAGAAAAACCGTATTGAACACTTACCTTTAACAATTCTGAATAACACGAGATATCCATCTTATTAGCGGCATAAAAACATGCCTATTCAATTAGTTAGCAGACAGTACTCTCTATACATGAATTATTGCTGAACACAATGTTGATTAATCTGTTATCGATAGTCCTTTCGTAGTCCCTTGGCAACACCGCTTAAGCTTTTTATATGTATTTGTGTAGAGAACAGGGTTCTGTCTTTATTCTTGCATTTATATAAAGAGCCATGTAAAGCCGAGGCATATTCTAGTATAAAACAGATACTTATACACATGTGACTAGTAATAGGTTTTAGAGCTTATTTCAGTAAAATGCAATTGATTTGATTTAAATCATAATTTAAAGACTAAAAAGGTAGATTCGCATAGGACTAGCACTGAACTGGACAGATTGACTGGACCGATAGTTTATTTTAAGAATGGGTTTAGATTAGTAATACTGAGAAAAACCTGCGCCCTATTCTATAGGTTTGTTGATTAATTCAGAGCTTAAAAAGGAAGGAAATATTTTATTAGTGCTACATTTTTGCTACACAAAATATTTAAAATATATAAAACAACAACTTAAAAAGAACCGATCCTATCCATCATGGGCGCAACCGAGAAGGTTCTATCTATTGATTTTGTTGAATTTAGTGGCTTAGCGCCTGATTTATCTAAGGTTTCTAGTTGCATATTTTTTACTATTTATTGACATTTATTATGCCGCGCAGTTACATGCTATTGCGTAACCCGAGGACAATTACCCATGGCACACTATACAGTCTTTAAACCAAACACCTCAAGCGGAGTAAACAGATACACATCTGCAGTACGGGTCAAAAAAGCTAGTGCAGCATTATACAGATAATCGAGCACATTTTCTAAGCATTCCACTGGCGTTGCCCAAATAAAAAGTCTAGTTATTAGTATATAAAGAATGAGTGGGGATTTTAACTTTTGATATTTAATTATTTTTATCCGCGAACAGTAAATGCCGAATATAAGACTATTTCTCGTTGGTTATCGTTGCCACTTTTATTGCAAGACAACCCTGCTCATACCTAGTTTGATAGACTCGCAAAGGGCCCAATATATGTTTTACAAGGGCATTCGGGACGTCTTATCGCTGCCTCTTGTGATTTTGTAAATAACGCAAACAGGCAGCAGACCATTCTAAGGGGACGGCTGCTTCGAAACCGGTCTTAATATGCCTTTATTGCAGTCTCTTTATTGTAATGATAGATTTTAGTCATTGTGCAACACAAATCCGTAATCAGCAAATATCGCTAGGCGACTACCATAAATCGGTTTTGACTATTAGCCAACAATAAAAGAATGGAGGGTTGATATATTAAACGGTATTACTCAAGTGAACAGAGCCGCTGAAATCTTAGCTAACAAAGGACAGTGACCTATAAATTACTTTGATTTAAACAATGACTAAATATATTCATAAATATTGTGACTTAATGGGAGTTAATTCACTCTAATTCTGCAACTAAATAAGGAGTATACAAAATGAACGTCTACAACCCAAAAACAGGTTTAATTTTCGCAATTCTTTTCACCAGTGGCCTTCTACTCAGTGCCTGCAGTGAATCAAATTCTCCAAAAAAAACGACGTCTTCGACCAATACTGCGACAGAAAGTGTCACCCAAAAAGTAGTAGAAGTAGAAGATAAGAGTGTTGACACTCAAGCATCCGCGCAAGAAACTGATGAAAATATCGCCACTCAAACGGCTAAAATTAAAGAGACCATTAGCAAAGGTAAAGACGTCGCGGTTAAAATGGGAGAGGTGGCAGTTGAAAAACTACAAAATGCCGGCGATTCGGCTGGAAAAACTTTGGATAAGGCCAAAAACGTAGTAAAAACAGCAGTTGCTGATACCGGTGACATTACCGTTAAAAAAGCCAAAGAAGTCACTGCTGATGTGCTTACCAAAACTGCAGCAGTTGGCGCTAAAGCGGTTGATAAAGCTGAACAGTTACTGCCCAAAAGTAACTAATGTTCGGTTATAAATTTAATCACCCTAACTGATTATTCAACCTGCCATTAATTGGAAATAGCACCAGAGCTTACGCCTAAAGGCAATATTAAATTGAATATAGACTATCGATTGCACTGATCATAAGCAAGTTTGATAGCCTATTATCCTTTTGGTATCTGTTAATCGGGTCAACTTTAATAATAGATAAGCGCTGTGCTTTACCAGTAACGCAATCATTGCAGGGTTTTAGGTTATCATCCAGGGTCTGACGCGCTTATGTCTCGCCACTGTTCTAATTTTTTTTCTTAGCACGGGCAATTTTATCTGCCTTATAACGGCTCAGATGCGCTATGTGTTCAGGGCTTATGCCACAGCACCCGCCAATAATTGAGGCTCCACCAGCAACCCATTGGGCAGCTAAAGTGCAGTATTGTTCAGCGGTGAGGTCTTCTCTTAGTTCTGTAATGCTGGCATTGGCTTCATGCTCATCTGAGATAGGCGCAAAACTATTGGCATAGACCCCAATTAACACTGTTGAAGTTAGCCCCTTTGATTTTAGTGCCCGCTTAGCTTCTATGATCGCAGCCATCATTGCCTCGGGGCGACTGCAATTAAACAATACCGCATCGACATGTTCGCCGGCGATTTGGCTAATAGCCTCAAACACAGGCTCCCCCGATCTTAGGCATGGCTCTTTTTCAAGATCATCATTGATAGTGAAGGCCATCCAGGTAGATTTTCCCGTCTCACTCGTCAGTTCTTTGATTAATCGCGCCTCGGCGATTGATGAAATAGTCTCAGCTAGCCAAAAGTCTACTAGCTCTCGCTGCTTCTCTATCAATAGTTGCAACAGAGGCAACGCCAACTCCCTTTTAAACAGATCAGGCCTATAAGACCCTAAGACCGGTGGCAAACACCCTGCCACACTGACGTTTTTATGCGCTGTAACCGCTGATCTTGCCAGTTGTGCCGCCTGTTTAATGAGTGACGCTGCCGACTTTTCATAGCCCTTATTCCCAAGGTGAAAAGGCACCAGTGCATAGGTATTGGTGGTAATCACTTCAGCGCCTGCCTGAATAAAATTAGCATGGGCTTTAACGACTGTTTGCGGGACTTGCAACAGTGCGAGGGCCGACCATTCAGGCTGTTTAAAAGGAGCGCCTATGCGCTGCAATTCACGACCCATCCCCCCGTCTAATATAATAGGAAATTGCGATTGGCCTGCCATTAAAAACACCTCAAAAAAATCGCTAAAAGGTAACAATAACTGAGGAGAATTAACACTCATTTTTCCGTAACCGTTATGAATAATGCGCAGTCTAGCGGACTAATATGACAGTTATATCAGAGAAAAATCACCAAGGTCTTATAGGTACGGTTGATAAACTATTTTTAGGCGATCCATCAACCAGTTTGTCTGAGTAAACTAAATAGATGAGTACATTGCGTTGCTTATCTAAGAAACGCACAACCTGCATTGTTTTAAAGAGTAATGAGGTACGCTCTTTAAATACTTTTTCGCCGTCTTTTAGCGCTTGGTTTATTTTGATAGGACCCACTTGACGACAAGCTATTGATGCATCCGAAGTATCTTCAGCGAGACCTAAACTCCCAGAGACACCACCTTTTTTAGCCCTTGATAAATGGCAAGCTACACCACTGATTTTAGGATCATCAAAGGCCTCGATAACAATTTTATGATTCGCCCCGATCAATTTAAAACTGGTATCAACACTGCCTATCTGATCGGCATTAACTAAGTTGGGCGTCAATAGTAGCATCACTGCTAAGCTCAGTACCGATTGACGAGCAGAGAAGCCAGTTATTGACCACTGTTTGTATAATGCGGTATATGGAGCATCCAGTAATTGACTGAGTGTCATAGTGAAAATTTCCCTTTTAAATAAACTCGAGTCTATCTTGCCCTGCTCGAATTACCAGCGCAATCTCTCTTAAGCAGATTATATTCAAACTTGGACACTTCTAGCTGGTGAATAGAACACAACCGTTTTGTAGCTTAGAATGAAAATAAGTCAGTCAAGCTCGAATAGGATAGCTTAACTTTGATCGGCTTTTTTTAACCACTGGTAGAGGGTAATTATATTGATTAGTTGCTTTTTTTCAGTCGCTTTTAACAGCGAATAAGTCGATTTTTTCGTGCCATGTAACCTAATCATTGCTCTGGAGGCCTTAGACATAGCAGACACATTGTCCAATTCCCGAGCATTTGCAGTAATATTAAAAAATTCATGAAATTGCCCATTTAACTGTTGAATTTCAAACTTGAGGACAGGTGAGCGCCAAAGTAAATCGTCCGCCACAATGCTATAGGCATTAATATCTAATTGATCTTTTCCTTTATGACTCACATTAAGCCTAAGCCATGGATTATCTTCGTCTAAACCTATCACTAGTTTAATTTGACTGTGACTCGCAGACAGTTTCGGCTGAATAAGATAAGATTTGTAAAGCGGGTTGTATTCGATAGCTGTATTTAATAACAGATGACTCATTTTGGGCTTGTGCGGATATTGAGCACTAATGTCACGGATAAACTCTAGCTGCTGCGTTTCAATCACAGTATCGTTACTTAATTGATAAAAGCGGTTGCCAAAACTTTTGTATTCGCCGATTATTTTAACCGCAGATCCCACTATAGCAGGCTGTTCTTGGTAAGTATTGTCCAGTGATAAGGACTTAATAGGTGACGCTTTACCGTACTTGCCGCCTGCATTTCTGAGCGATAAGAAAAAATACTTGTCGCCGTTTTCAAGTACCACTGGATAGTATTCGTAGGTTTGATTATCTGTTTTAACCGGTTCACGCTGGTCAAAATAGCCGCGCATACCGGTGAATCTAAGATAAGGTAATTTATTGTTGCAAGATAGCTTATCAGTATTTTGACAGAACCGAGTATAACCTTGTTTTTGAAAGTAACCGGCTTTGGATTTGAGCATAAATAATTCTTTGCCATGAGGATTAAAAACATGCTCAGATTTTTTGTTATAGACCAGTGCGTGGCTAGGCACGAAAACAGCTTGTTCAACTTGAATAAGCTGACAACCAGCGAGCAAAAAAACCACAGAGAGCTGGCAAAATCTAGCTAAAAAAATCAACATATACATACATTCCACGTATTAGAATTAAGACTATGTCATTAAAAGGAGGTTATTTATAGAAAAATATTTCACGAACAAAGAAAAAACCCTTGAGTGCTAATAAATCTTTGCAGCGGCCGGCGAATGCCTATTAATATAACTCAAGTTTCGGGATTCAAATAAAGAACAAAAGTGAAAGTAAGTAGTTGATATTAAATAATTTGATGCCTCTTTGTAGTATAATACTTGTTGTCTAGACAAAACAAGAGACATCAAATGAATTCTGCCATAAAGACTTCTGTTTTGCCATCGCTTACGGCTGATGACCTCAGTCAATCTAACGTCAATATTGATAATACTTTTAACGCTGCTTGGAAGCGCCTTGGTTTTAAAAGCATGCTACTTCAAGCCAAGTTTCATAAACGCTCTGGTGCGCCAGTCAGCGATGTTGTTTATTTACTCAGGCTTTGGGTTTGGCTAAAAACTCACTCGGTGGCGATGTTCTCTCGCGATGCACTAGTCAGTTTTAGTGCAACAAAAAAAGCACGCTCTCTATGACTTACTTAATCGTGAAGATGTCGACGCAATGATCAATGATAGGACATCCAGATTTATAAAGATCATACGACAAAGCTTAAACTTAATAATTAATACAGCCGCTATTTCTTTAGCTTTAGAATGATCGTACTCACCGCGATTTGAGGGTCGAAAAGCGTTATTTTAGGCGCCTTAAATAACAAGCCGCACTGACGACGCTGGTCACTATAAACAGAATGCGGCAAAAATTACTAACGCTATAGTCCGCGATGGCCAAGGATAATCTTGCAGTATAAAAAATGTCACCGAGCTGACGTTATTTCTAACCACCTCCATGATCCTAGAACCCTCTTGCAAGAGCGCGTGGAATCCAGCGCCACCAAAAACGCCAAACCACAGCATTGAGAATAAAGTAGGTCCAAGATTAACACCGATCAGAAACTCGCGAATGGTTCGTCCCCTGGAAATACGTGCGATAAAAGCCCCGAAAAAAGGCGCCCAGGTGATCCACCAGACCATATAGATAAGGATCCAAGTTTCGAACCAGTTGCTGACATGTTGATCCATAAAGGTGAAAGTACGAAACCCGTGGCCCAGTGCGCCACTGAAAAGACTGCCGATGGCCTCGGTAATACCCCCGTTGAATAATGCGTAGCTGCAGCCACCAGAATAAATGCCATCAAACAAATCACGAGGGCTATTGAGCGGTGGATAGCTTCACCCTACCAGTGCCTAAATCCATCACCAGCACTGGAAAGTGCAAGGCAAAGTAACTAAATATTTAGATAAGCCTTACTTTTCGTCTATATGAAAATCGGGGCAATACCTCTCAACATTTGATGGGCTGCATTGATAAAACATCCAAACTTCTCGTGCTAAACAGTTTTACCTTGATAACTACAGCATGGCCCATGTCATCGATGATAACGACCAGTCCCTGAAAGAAAAAAAACCACCATCAACTGGACCAAAGCACCGCTAGGAACGTTCGCTAAAAAGAGGATTATCGTAAAGTACAGGTAGGCCCCTCTGTTAAGGTAGGTGTGAAGAACGGGTTTAAGTTCAATTATTAACAACGCAATCAAGCGTATCTTTAGGCTGGATAGAAAAAAAGCGCTTGGGAAGTTTTCTTGTACGAAAAAATAAAACTTCAAATAAGATGAACGGCTTATAGATTTGTTCTACACAGAGTTAAAAAATTAAGTAAGCTGAGCATTAAACAGTTTATTTTACATCGGCGTAGCGCTGCTCGATAATTTGTAGCACCTCGCGTTTTTCAATCGGTGTGTAGATTCCCCACTCCGCAATTTCCATGCCTGATCTCTTACAGGCAATACATAAATCTTGTTCGTCTAGGCTACACACCCCAACACAAGGGCTTTTGACGATGTCTGTTGCTTGTTGTTTGTTCATAACGACCTTTAATTGATAAATACTATTTGTTGAGAGATTTAGCCGAGCGTGCTAGACAATCAGATCTCATTACTGATTACTTCAAATAACGAATGCAGTGTGTAAGCCCACAATTGCATCTAATTGCTTGCTTAACATCAAAGCTGGCACTTTTGTGCCTTGATAAGCGAGGAAGACAGTTAGGAATCATATAATCTTTTGAAATAGATGACTTTAAAACTATCTATACATAACGGATAGATGACTATCGGGTTTGCAGATGATTATTTTGTCCGTAAAAATCCAATTCGTCAATAAAATTGAGTAGCCGCGCTCTAATAAAACATAAAAACACCGTGTATAGACACGCTAATATGCATTTTAGCTTCTGTTTAGCTGCTTACTGTCACCATTATGGTATTAAACTAATACCATAATGGTGACAGAATAGTTTGAAGTACTTCACTTTATTTTAAGCAAGTTTATGGTGCAAAATTATAAAGAGTGCTTATAAACAGAGAAAAAATATAGACTAATTGGTTGTAAATGTGATTATAGTGTGGTTAAAATGATCTTGCCAAATGCATCTACAGTATCTTGTAACTTAATTTCACCATTTTTTCACTTATGTATTTTGGTATTAAAACTATACCAAAATAAGTTCTTAATGTAATTTCTATTCTAGGCAGAGGAAGTTGATTCGTCGATGTTGAAAACTGATAACTTATTGGCAGGCTACCAAGGGGGAGTGAGAAAAAGATCGCTCAAAACTCAGATAGCAGAAAAATTAACGTCAATGATTTCTGCAAAGATGATTGCTGAAGGTGACAATTTGCCATCAGAGAGGGATTTAGCTAAAACCTACAGTGTGAGTCGCGAGACCATTAGAGGTACATTAAAGATCCTCGACGATCAAAACGTGATAGAACTCGTAAAAGGTTTTCGGACGAAAGTAGCAAAGGGAGCCTCTCAAAAAATAGAAGCAGGCGTGTTTTCTAATGAATTACGCCAATTTGATGCTATAACCGTAGCCGAAACAAGGGCTGTTGTCGAAGTCGCTATCCTGCGCTCTGCTGCAGTAAATATTACTCAAGAAAATCTTGATCAGTTAGCCGTCTTATTACAAGTACAAGAAAGTCTGACCAGCGACCCTGTAGCCTTTCAGATTTCGGACAAAGAATTTCACAGTTTAATCTATAATTCAGGCCGTAATCGTTTATTGGCAAAGATTTCTGAAGATGTTTATTCCTACGATCTAGAATTTCGCACAGTTGCACTTCAAGAAGAGCTATCGACCGTAAGAAGTCTTCGAGAACACCACCAAATATTTAGAGCGTTAAAGAATCATGATCCAGATGCGGCAGAGAGAGCAATTCAAGCGCATATCGACAGTATTTTTAAATCCACCCTTTTGATGCAAAAAAAAATAAATAAAGAGTAGCTCAATATGCCCGTGATTACGTTTAAAAACTTGAAGAAAAGTTATGGCAAAACCGATGTAATTCATGACATTAATCTGGTTATGGAAAACAATGAATTCACCGTATTTGTGGGCCCTTCGGGTTGCGGCAAGTCGACAACACTCCGCATGGTGGCGGGTCTTGAGGCGATTACTGCTGGCCAAATTCTGATGGACGGTAAAAACATTTCTCAACTGGAACCAATTGACAGAAATATTTCAATGGTCTTTCAAGACTATGCTTTGTATCCGCACATGGATGTTGCAAAAAACATGTCTTTTGCCTTGCGTCTAGCTAAATTTCCAAAAGAAGAGATTAATAAACGGGTTAAAGACGTCGCTGCAATGCTCGGCCTAACTGAATACTTGAACCGCAAACCGGCCGAGTTGTCAGGTGGTCAACGTCAACGCGTGGCGATGGGCCGGGCACTGGTTCGCGACTCATCGACTCTTTTGATGGATGAACCTCTTTCTAACCTCGACGCAAAACTGCGTGGCCAAGTACGTGCAGAATTGGCGATGATGAGTGAGAAAATAGATAAAAACATTATCTACGTGACCCATGACCAAATTGAAGCGATGACGTTAGCTGATCGAATCGTAGTGATGAAAGATGGCAATATCCAACAGCATGGAACACCCCAACAATTGTTTGAAGAGCCCGCTAATAAATTTGTTGCTGGGTTTATGGGTATGCCTCCAATGAATTTTTTACAGGCAACGCTTTTGGAACGTGATGGGGCTTTGTATGCAGAGTGTGAAAACACTCAATTTAAATTACCCACTATTAAAAATAGGGATCAATTGCCTGCTTCAGGCGAAATAATCATTGGTTTTCGACCGTCAGCGTTGAATTTAGCCGTTGAAGATGCAACGCAAAACACATTGCATCTGACGATAAATGTCTGTGAGTACGTCGGCACTCAATCTGTGCTTATTTCTGAATTGCAGGGCAAACGTGTGATGGTAGAAGTGCAATCTAATAATGCATTTAAACTGCATGACATTGTGAAATTTTCAGTCAAACCCGAGGCTATATACGTGTTTGACGGGAGTAATGAGATGGCGATCTACTAGTGATTTTGATCCAAATTTCAAGGTTTAGAAAAAGTTTTTTATGTCGCTAAAGCGTTATTTGCGTAAATAAAAACAATAATCAAATACTACAGTATACGGAGAAGGTTATGAATTTTAAGAAAATAATTTCAACGACAGTCGCTGCTTTAGGTGTAGTGTCTTTATCGTCAGCGGTTCTGGCAGGGCCCTATGACGCATATAAAGGCACAAATTTAGTGGTTAACTTTCCGGCACATCCCCATTACAAAGCAGTGATGAAGGTATTACCTGAATTTACCAAAGAAACCGGCATAACAGTAGAAGTAGATCAGCTTCAATATTTAAAAATGCGCCAAAAACAAACCCTTGAATTGACTAAAAACAAGGGTGATTACGATCTGGTTGCCTATGTTGTTTTCTCAAAAGCAGATTATGTTTATGCAGATCAGTTAGAGAATTTGGCGCGTTATTTTATGAACCCTAAATTGGCAGATCCTAACTTTGATGCCGAAGATTTAATTGAAGGTTACGTTGCGAATATTGGGGTTGCCGGTGGTAAAAAAGGCTATCTCGCCGGTCCTACAGGCTCATTGTTTGGTCTGCCTTTTGGCTCTGAAACCTCTATTCTTGGCTACAGAAAAGACATCTTTGAAAAACATGGTTTAAGTGTGCCAACTAACTATGATCAACTGTTGGATCTTGCCTGTAAAATTCCCAATCTAGAACCAGGTATGGGAGGCTTAGCTTCACGTGCTGCCTCCGGTCATCATGCAAGTCACGCTTTTCTATTACACCTAGCACCTTTAGGTGGCCGTATATTTGACGATGAATGGAATCCTACGCTTAACAATGCAGCAGGCGTGAAAGCAGCCAATGCACTTAAAACGATTGTCGATTGTGGTGCTGAAGGCTCTAAAACTTTCGGTTTTGCAGAAGCAGGAGCATCATTTTTGCAAGGTCAATCAGCTATGTTCTTAGACTCTACTGTGTTTGCAGGCCAAGTTGAAGATCCTACTAGATCAAAGGTTGTCGGTAAGATCGGTTGGGCTCCGCATCCAATGGGTGTTAGAAGTGGCTCTCAAACCGGTGGTTTTGGTATTGGTATTCCTAGAAACGCAGAAAACAAAGAAGCGGCATTCCTATTGATGCAGTGGTTAACTTCTAAGAAAGCCGACAAGTTAATTGCGATGGCCGGTGGTAACCCATCACGTTATTCGACGCATGCTGATGCTGACGTTAACGCTAAATTCCCACATATGAAAATATTTGGTGAAGCCCTTAAGAATGCCGATCCTGACTGGCGTCCGATTATCCCAGTTTGGGGAAAAATCAATGCTGATTTAGGTACTACACTTTCAAAAATTCTGACCGAAGATGCTGATATTCAAAAGTCTTTAGACGCTGTTGCAGAGCGCACCAAAGCAGTCATGACGGAGGCTGGGTACTACACCTGGAAGTAAGTTTGTAACACTGTAATTGAGGTGATAGACAGTCTCTAACCATTGAGTCTGTCTATTTTTTTGAATTATTCGAACCTTCCAGGAGGCTGAATGAAGTCAGTTAATTTAAATAAAATGACGCCGTACATGTTCCTGGCACCTGCCGGAATAGTCTTAGCGTTCGGCTTGCTTTATCCAATAGGTTACATGATTTATGCCAGTTTTTTAAATTGGAATCCGAGTCAGCTTATTGGCCAAGCGGATTGGGTTGGTTTTAGAAATTATATTAATTTATTTAAAGATGTTGCCTTTCATGAATCACTTTGGGTAACTGTTAAGTTTGCCTTTATCGTTGTCGTTTTAGAAATGCTGATCGGCGTCGGACTCGCCTTGCTACTCGATCGCAATATTAGAGGCATGACTGTATTACGTACTATTTTTATTCTGCCTATGATGATTGCTCCTATCGTTGTCGGTTTAATGTGGCGCTATATGTATCATCCCTCGGTCGGGGTGTTTAACCGAGCCTTAAAATCGATGGGTTTTGATTCCATTCCCTGGCTATCAGATTCCAATTGGGCTTTAGCCTCTATTATTATCGCTGATATTTGGCAGTGGACGCCCTTTATCTTTATTTTGTCCCTTGCTGCACTGCAATCTCTGCCTAAATCTGTATTGGAGGCAGCCAGAATTGATGGCGCCAATGGCTGGCAGCAAATCCTGTATATTAAGATCCCGCTGATGATGCCGGTGTTAATCGTTACATTACTTTTGCGCCTGATAGATGCCTTCAAGGTATTAGAAGTCATATTGGTGATGACCAATGGTGGACCAGGTCTTTCAACCGAAATTATGGCCCTGCGTATTTCTAGAACCGCCTCTGAGTTTAGAGAATTAGGCGTCGCTGCAGCAATGTCGAATCTACTGTTAATTATGCTGCTGTTTATCACCCTTGCTATGTTTATTTATACCAAAGTTGTCGAGACTCGCCGCGAGAAACAACTGGCTGTAATGAAAGAGGATCTAGAATGAGTACTGCAACTGAAAAGCGTCAAAATCCTAAATACTATGCACTGCTAGCCGCGCTAATCATCATGTCATTAGGGCCTATCGTACTGATGCTGATGACCTCATTAAAATTAAATGTTGATGTAATGAGTGACACCTCAAGTATCTTTTTCTCGCCGACTCTTAAAAATTATGAAACGGTACTCTGTGATGTTTTATGGTACGAGCCGGCGCATGTCGACTACTGCAGCCCTAACTTCTCCCGCTCGCTAGGCAACTCATTATTTATTGCCCTCGTCTCAACGGGGATCACTTTGATACTGGGCACTATGGCCGCCTATGCCCTAGTGCGATTCAAGTTTATGGGCCGCGGTGTTATTTCGTTAACCACGCTGATGATGCGCATGATACCGCCTGCGGTTTTGCTGGTTCCTGTGTTCGGTATTTGGACATTTAACTACGGTCTGGATGGCACTTTTTCGGGGATTATTCTCGTCTATGTTGCAATGAACCTGCCGTTTGTCATTTGGATCTTGCAGAGCTTTATTGTGCAAGTGCCAATTCAATTAGAAGAAGCGGCAAAAGTCGATGGAGCAAGTCCACTACAGATATTTTTTCTAGTGGTATTGCCACTGATTAAACCTGGGCTCGCAGCCGCCGCAATCTTTACGTTTCGCATCGCATGGAATGAATTTATATTGGCAAACGCGCTGCTAGATAGAGATACCCGAACAGTGCCTGTGATTATTGTTAACTCACTCACAGAGTACGATATTGACTGGGGGGTCATTATGGCCACTGGCATGTTACTTGCCGTACCACCCATAATTTTTACCTTTGTTGCCTCAAAGCAAATAATTACTGGGATGACTGCAGGTGCAGTCAAAGGATAATCAACATTAACTTACAAATAGAGAGGTGCTGAAATGAAATTAGAAAATAATTACACGTTTATTGTTGGAACATATAGTGATATGGATGCACTGGCACACCAACCCTATTCACCTAAACCAGGGGACGGACTCTATGTCATGTCGCTTAGTGAAAAGGGTGAAATATCATTAAATGAAACGGTTAAGGCGTTAAATCCGGCCGTTTTAATTCCCCATGCGAATAAAAAAAGTCTTTATTCTATTTCAGAAACAATTCGCGAAAACGGTCAAATTATTCGCTATGAAATTCAAGATAACGGCTCGCTGGTTGAATTGGATAGCTTTGAGGCCTCCGGTAAGTCAACTTGTTATTTAGCCTTGTCACCGAATAAAAATGCCGCCATTGTTATCAATTACTGGGATGCAATTGTCGATGTAGTAGATGTTAATCCAGAGGGTAAATTGGGTGATATCGTGCAAAGCTTTAAACAATTTCACCGCCCACAAAGTGACTGGCGCCAAGTAACAAATCGAGAAGATCACTGGGGTAACCGCCAAGTTGGACCCCATGCTCACTGCGCACACTTTTGGCACGATTGGGTATTTATTCCCGATCTTGGCGAAAATGCTGTCTTCCAATACCGCTGGGATGCTCAGACAAAACAATTAGAAAGAGAGACTTGGATTGAGTTTGAAAAAGGCTCTGGGCCCCGCCATATGGTTATCCACCCAACACTGGATATATGCTATGTGTCAAATGAATTGTTTAATACGGTGTGTGTTGCGCGTCTAGATAGCAGTGATGCGCACGTTATTAAACCTAGACTGGTACCCGTTCAATATGCCTCAACGGTCGATGATCATGACATTATAAGTTATGTCTCTGAAATTAAGATGTCGCCGGACGCTAAATTTCTTTATGTTTCAAATCGCGGCGATAACTCGCTCGCCATTTTTAAGATTCTAGATGATGGACAGCTTGAACGTGTTGGTTTAACACCCACCGGTGGAAAATTTCCTCGCCATTTTGCGATCACTCCCGATGGTAAAGCGATCGTAGTGTCTAACCAAGATTCAGGTAATCTTCGGATATTCTCTAGAGATGTTGAAACGGGAAAAATAGAGATGACTGATGAAGTTTTCGACATTCCCGCCCCCAACTACATTCGATTTGTAAACGTGTAATGCGAGCAAAGCGCCATATTATTTAATTACCCTCATATCGCGCAGCTTTACAGTATTTGTCAGCCTTTGTTATCAAAGGCTGATGATCTTCAAAACTTTTCGTTAAGGTTGTTAATAAGAACATGTATACAGAACTCAAGAAGCGCGTCCTGAAAGCGAATCTGCAATTACCTGAATATAACTTGGTCACTTTTACCTGGGGTAATGTTTCAGAGATAGACCGCGCCAATAATGTGATCGCTATTAAACCCTCTGGCGTGGCATACGAAAACATGTCAGTCAATGATATTGTGATTATTGATTTAGAGGGCGTTATTATTGAAGGCGATCTTAACCCATCAAGCGACACAGCAACCCACATTGAATTATATAAAGCTCTGCCTAAGATTGGTGGCATTGTACATACCCATTCTCGCCATGCCACCGTTTGGGCGCAAGCGGGTCTAGATATTCCGGCACTGGGCACTACCCACGCCGACTATTTTTATGGCGATATCCCCTGCACCCGGCGCCTGACGCCTGCGGAGATATCTACAGACTACGAGAAAAATACCGGTCTGGTGATCATTGAAGAATTTGCGATACGCAACATAGACCCACTGGCAATCCCCAGTGCAGTTGTCTCTGGTCACGCACCTTTCTCATGGGGGAAAGACGCATTTGATGCCGTGCACAATGCAGTCGTACTCGAAGAAATATCGGCCATGGCCATCGCAACCCGTGCTTTGAATGCCGATATATGCATTCAAAAAGAGTTACTCGATAAGCATTATAATCGTAAACATGGCAGTGGGGCTTATTACGGCCAGCAGTGAGGGAAGTCGATTTATGTTTAAGGTATTAGCACTCGATCTGGACGGTACCGTTTTAAATTCAAGACATGCTATCAGTCGTGCATTGCGCGATAAAATTCACGCCCTGAAAGAGACCGCCTACGTGGTATTAGTTACCGGGCGCCACCACACTGCGGCTAAGCCATATCATCGTGAACTAGGTTTAGACACGCCGATAATTTGTTGTAATGGTACTTATGTTTACGACTACAGCAAGTCGAGTGTGATTGAACATAATGCCATCAGCAAAACCCATGCTAAAGAGTTTATTCGCCTGGCGCAGGCCAATGATTTAAATATGGTGATGTACGTAAAAGATGCCATGCTCCACTCTCACAGTAAACCCATTACCTATATGCTACATTTATCAGACTGGGCCATTCAATACAGTGATGAGCTGCGACCCGATATTCGCCGTGTTGTAAATTTTGTTGATGAGTTGGACAAAACGGAGTACGTATGGAAATTTGTGATTGAAGGCGATGAGGTAGCTGAATTCGACAAGCTTGATTTTGTACGCGATCACTTTTCTGGGGAGCGCTCGTGGGTTGACCGTATCGACTATGCTAGAACGGGCAATAACAAAGGTTCTGCACTAGCGCAATATGTTAGCTCACTGGGCCTAGATGCCCGACAAGTTGCAGCTATTGGTGACAATCATAACGATATATCGATGCTTAGATATGCCGGGCTAGGTGTCGCCATGCTAAATGCGGATGACATTGTCAAGCAATCGGCACAGAGAACGACTGCGGCAAGTAACGACGATGTTCGAGTACTGGCTGATTTAATAGATGAGATTTTTTAAGATAATCCTCACGCGAGCCATTAATATCTCGGCTGGGCAGTTATGCCGCTCGATCCATTTAAAAGGAAAAGAATGAATTATTATATTGGTTTAGACTCCGGTGGGACCTTCATGAAAGCCGGTCTGTTTGATGTGTCCGGTAATAAAATTGGCATGGCGCGTGTTTCTGCAAGTGTAGTCACGGAGCGCGAAGGTTGGGTAGAGCGCGATCTGGATGCCCTCTGGGCGAACGCCGCTGAGGCGATTGTACAATTACTTGCCAGCACGGCGATCAAACCGTCGCAAATTAAAGGCCTGAGTATTTCCGCCCAGGGCAAGGGCGTTTACCTGCTCGATAAAAAGGGTGCCAATTTACGCCATGGTATTGTCTCATCCGATGGCCGCTCGCTGTCGATTGTCAAGCAGTGGCAGCAGGATGGCTTGCCTGAGGAAATCTACCCACTCACGTTGCAAACTTTATGGACCGGCCATCCTGTGTCTATCGTGCGCTGGTTAAAAGATAACGAGCCTGAGAACTACGCTAATATTGGCTCTATTATGATGGCGCACGATTATTTGCGCTATCGCCTCTGCGGAGCGGTACACGCCGAACTAACCAACATGTCTGAGAGCAATTTTTTTAATGCGCAGACCGGGCATTACGATAAAGGTTTACTGGCCATGTTTGGTATCGATGAAGTATGGGATGCCCTGCCACCTATTTTAAAAGCCGATGAACAGGCGGGTGTGATCACTGAAGAAGCGGCACAATTGACGGGCCTAATGCCGGGCACGCCTATCTTTGGCGGTCTCTTTGATGTGGTTGCAACGGCCATCTGCTCGGGTATTAACGCCAATCAACCAAAATTAAATTATGTGATGGGGACGTGGTCGGTAACCTCGGGTATCGCCACAGAAATAACCGCTATGCAACACAACTTTGTCTATGGCCACTATGCGGTTGAGAACGAGTATATTGTTCACGAGGCGAGTCCGACATCTGCCGCAAACTACGAGTGGTTTAGCGATTACTTAGGTGATGATGGAGCCCTTGATCACGCTCTCATTCAAGATCAAGTCAGCGCCTTGCCAGTTGCCAGCAGTTCACTGTTTTTTGTGCCCTTTCTGTTCGGCTCAAACATGGGTTTGGGTATTAAATCCGGTTTATATGGGCTGCAATCGCATCACAAAAAAGCTGACTGGGTGCAGGCCATCTGGGAGGGTATTTTGTTTTGCCATAATGTCCACCTTGAACGGATGCGCAAACGCTTTCCTGCGGCCTCTATTTTGCGGGTCACCGGGGGGCCAACCTCATCTGAACACTGGATGCAGATGTTAGCCGACTTGACCGGTATGACCCTGGAAATACCCAACATTGAAGAGACAGGTTCTCTGGGAGCCGCAGCGATTGCGATGGTCGGCAATGGTGAATACGCCACACTCGACGATGCATTGCAATCCTTTGATAATAGTGCCCGAGAGGTCGAGCCCAACCCAAATCACTTTAACGCCTATCAAAAAAAATACCAACGCTACCTTAAATTGGTGGCGCTGTTCAAAGAGTTTGAGGAGTCTAATAATGACTAAGCCACTGTTACAGATCGCATTAGATGCAACTAATTTAGAAACCGCCTTAGAATCGGCCGCTAAGGTGGCAAGCTTTGTCGATGTGATAGAAATTGGTACTATTTTGGCGTTCGGTGCCGGTATTGGCAGTGTGCGTAAAATGCGTGATTTATATCCTGATCACATTATTGTCTGTGATATGAAAATTACCGATGCCAGTGCAATTTTAACGCGAATGGCACTCGAAAGTGGTGCTGACTGGGTCACTGTTAGCGCAGCGGCACACATTGAGACCATTCGAGCCGCTAGCCAGGTGGCAGCTGAACTGGGCGGCGAAATTCAAATTGAGCTCTACGGGCACTGGACCTTTGAAGAGACACAGCAGTGGATCAATATGGGCATCACTCAAGCTATTTATCACCGCTCACGCGATGCAGAACTAGCGGGGGTTACTTGGACTGATGCCGATCTAATAAAGATGCAGCAATTGTCAGACCTTGGTATTCAACTGTCGATCACCGGTGGGATTGTGCCAGCCGATCTGCATCTTTTTAAAGGCCTAAAAGTGAAGTCTTTTATTGCCGGTCGCGCACTGGCTGCTGATAACGGTGCTGAAATGGCAGCGGCTTTTCATCAGGGGATTGCAGAAAATTGGGCTTGATTATCAGTAAAATGAGTTTCTATCTAAAACCAATAATTTTAAGGTGTCGCTATGTTTAATACCAAAAACACATTCCGCTTAGGAATTTATGAGAAAGCGATGCCCGTTGAACTCAGTTGGGAGCAGCGCTTACTTAAAGCGAAGGAAGCAGGCTTTGATTTTGTAGAGATCTCTGTCGATGAAACAGATGAGCGCCGGGCGCGATTAGATTGGACTGATGCCGAAATTTATGGGCTGCGGCGCTTAACTGAAACGCTCGAGATGCCGTTGCAATCGATGTGCTTAAGTGCCCACCGCAAATTTCCCTTTGGCTCGATGGATGAAGCTATACGCCACGAATCACTAGTGATTATGGAAAAAGCGATCAGCCTAGCCTATAAATTGGGCATTCGCTGTATTCAGATGGCGGGCTATGATGTGTATTATGAAGAACAGTCTGAACAGACCCACTTGCGTTTTATCGATGGCATGCAGCGGGCAACTAAGATGGCGGAACGCGCTGGTATTATGCTCGGCGTCGAAATTATGGATACACCCTACCTTAATTCACTGAGCAAATTTGAAGTGCTCAAGCGTGAAATCCCATCGCCTTATTTTATGGCCTACCCAGATATTGGCAATATCTCTGGCTGGAACCATGACGTTTGTACTGAGCTGGCACTGAGCCAGGACCACATCGTTCAAGTACACTTAAAAGATACCTTGCGCGTCTCTGGCACGTTTAAGGGCCAATTCCGCGATCTGGTTATTGGTGAGGGCGAAGTAGATTTCCCAGCCATCTTCAAAACATTAAAAGCGATCAATTATGCATCGCCACTAGTGATTGAAATGTGGGCGCAAAACGATCGATGGTTTGAAGATATCGTCGCCGCTAGAGCTAAATTAAAAGAAATTGCAAACAGTGTCGGTTTCGAACTCTAAATATATCCAAGACAACCGCTGACCAGCGTAAATGCGGCAGAGGATTTTTTAAAAACATCCCCTGCCGCATTTCTACACAACCATATAGCAATTAGTTATTCTGATTTCTCAGAGTGGCGATGAGCATTTGTAACCATTGAGCGCGCTACTTAAGGCCTTGTAGCTGAATATAAACGAATAAAATTTATCTTTAGGTAATAAAAAACACTAATTTTCGACGTCAGCATCAACGACGAGTTGTTCTGGTCAACTCCAGCCGGACACATTTCTAAAGGACCTTTCAAATTCAATTGGCGACTGATCCAAGTTAGCTGAGTGCAGTCGATCAACATTGTAATATTTCATGTATCTAGCCACATCGTCATGCATATGCGAACGCTTAGGTTGAGGCACTTTAAATAGCCAATCATGCCAATCCCAGCACGGGTCAGATAAGCATGGTGTTCTTAAGTATAATAGACTGATTGTCCCAGCATGCTCGTTTAGTATCTTCTTTAAGTAAAGTGACTTTTTCATGAATTTCCGATTAAGGGAATTGAACATATGATGGTTGTAGGACCAATTGAATATCTTTATTCAATTGAACTGCATTATAAGTAGCTTCTCCATATAATGGATTGTGCTTAATCCCAGTCCCTTTTTATTTGCGTTATCCTTTATCTTAGCTTCTAGACTATTTGCCGCGTTAGTTACAGCTCCTCTTGCTTTAAAAAAGTTCAGCGACTCTTGTTTTTTTATTACATTTAACCCTGTATTTTCTTCAAAAGAACCAAGCTCTAATTCTCTAAGGTCAATTTCTTTTTCAATTCTATTATTGTCATCACCTAAAATTGCAAAAGAACTAATGCTATCAGCTGGGTTGTTTATAAAACTTAAGTTTCCTCTTACGAAGTCCTCATTAAATACTCTAACTTTTGCGTCTACAAAAGGAATATTTTCACTTTTAAACACTGAGCCATTATTAAGCTCTATTGAAAATCGGGGACTACTGTACTTATTTGATATTATTCCCGTTTCACATGCGCGAAAAACTCTGGATAGCGTTGTTTTTCATGAATAATTTCGGCCATAAATTATATTTACTGATTTGAACTCTGCAATTCTATTGTTAGGCTCCTTAACTGTTCTATCCCAATCAAAATTTTTGTAAACAGCCATATCGGTAATGGTTTTGATTTTTTTGAATATATAACATCCTTGTTTAACAGCTTGTTAGATGATTATTTACTCCCACCTACTTAAGGAACAGCAAGAACAGCACAATTACAAAGATCATCACTCTCAAAAGAAGTCAAGTCGCCAGCATTGAGTCCTGGAACAGGAAATAGACGGACA